>NZ_JACDCU010000142.1 GCF_013817365.1 Methylibium sp.
CCACATCGACATAGGGCGCGCGCTCGACGATCGCCGCGCCTTCCTGGCTCGCCACGCAGCCGCCCACGCCGATCAGCGCGCCGCGTGCCTTGAGGTGCTTCACGCGGCCCAGGTCGCTGAACACTTTCTCCTGCGCCTTCTCGCGCACCGAGCAGGTGTTGAAGAGGATCAGGTCGGCCTGTTCCACGTCGGTCGTCGGCTCGTAGCCTTCGGCCGCACGCAGCACGTCGGCCATCTTGTCGGAGTCGTATTCGTTCATCTGGCAGCCGAAGGTCTTGATGAAGACCTTCTTGCCGCCACCAATCTTGGCGTCGCGTTGTTCGCTCATCGCTGCGGCCTCAGGGCTTGGTCCACGTCTGCGCGATCGGATCGAAGCGCAGGCGTTGCGCCTCTTCGGCCGTCTTGGGCCAGGGCAGCTTCAGCTCTTCGGTGCGCAGCAGCCACACGTCCTTGATCAGACCCACCGTGTCCACCGTGTACATCGACGTGTAGCGCTGGCCGACGATGCTGTGGGACATGACCAGCATGTTGTCGCCGCCGCGGATGCGCACGCCCGGCGCCATGCGCGCGGGCTGGCGGTTGAGCAGCACCTCCGGCGGCGCGCCGAAGGTGATCGTGCCCTTGAGCGCGTTGTGCGGGAAATTGCGTGGCACCTGAGCGGTGGCGGCGAGCGGCGCGCTCAGGGCGAGCGCGGTCAGAAGGGCGGCAGAAGTACAGCGGTACATGGTGTTGATCCAGTGGCTGTCGCAGGCGCAGTGCCTGCGGGAAAAGCGCCCCGCTTGGAGCCGGGCGCCGTGCACGCGACGGGCTGCGCGCTGCCGGAAATTGTAGGCGCCGGGTGCGCGGGGCCGGCGCTCGGAGCCGCTCAACGAGCGTGACATTGGCCATGCCGCCGCCCTCGCAGATCGTCTGCAGCCGGGTGCGCCTGCCGCTTCGGCGGAGGGCATGCAGGAGCGTCGACTCGATGCGATCGTCTTCAAAGGACACCGTCGCGCTGCAGTTGCGTGATGGCGTGCTCGGCAAGACCCCAATCGCGCAAGATCTCTGCCCCGTTTGCGCCGGCCGGCACCGCCGCGGCCGGACGCCCGGCCGGCGTGCGGCTGAAGCGCGGCGCCGGCGCGGGCTGGGTGATGCCGTCGATTTTCACGAAGGTGCCACGCGCCCGGTTGTGAGGGTGAAGTGGCGCCTCGTCCCAATCGAGCACGGGCGCGAAGCAGGCGTCGCTGCCTTCGAACACGGCGCACCACTCCTCGCGCGTGCGCTGCGCGAACACCGCGGCGAAGCGCTCGCGCAGGGCGGGCCAGCGGCTGCGGTCCATTTGCGTCTCCGCTTCGACATCTCTCAATCCCAGGCGCTCCAGCAACTCGGCATAGAAGGCGGGCTCGAGGGCGCCGACCGCGACATGCTTGCCATCGGCGCACATAGAAGGGTGCGCCCCCGTCGATCAGGTTGCTGCCGCGCGCCGCCTGCCACGCGCCCCCGGCATGCAGACCGTAGAACATGGCGGACAGCAGCACGGCGCCATCGGTCATGGCCGCTCGACGACTTGGCCCTGGCCGCTGCCCCGTGCCTCATGCAGCGCACACAACACACCGAATGCGAGCAGCATGGCGCCCCCGCCGTAGTCGCCCACGTAGTTGAGCGGCGGCACCGGACCGGTCTGCGCGCCGCCGATGGCATGCAGTGCGCCGCTGAGCGCGATGTAGTCGATGTCGTGGCCGGCCTGCGTGGCCAGCGGTCCGTGCTGGCCCCAGCCGGTCATGCGCCCGTAGACCAGGCGTGCGTTGCGGGCCAGGCAGACGTCGGGCCCGAGGCCCAGGCGCTCCATCACGCCGGGGCGATAGCCTTCGATCAGCACGTCGGCGCGCTCGATCAGGCCGAGCACCGCCTCGGCGGCGCCGGGCCGGCGCAAATCGATGGCCAGCGAGCGCCGGCCTCGCGCCGGAATGTCCAGGCGCGGCGGCAAACCCAGTGCGCCGGCGGCGCCCGGCCGGTCGATGCGGATCACCTCCGCACCCATGTCGGCGAACAGCATCGCGCAAAACGGGGCCGGGCCGAGCCCGACCATCTCGACCACCTTCAAACCCGCCAGCGGACCCGCCATGCCTGTTCCCCGTTGTTATGCATCGGCCCGATGCTCACACGAGGAGCGCCTTTCGATCCAGAGGGCGAGGTCTCGCTCGCGGGCACGCAGATCGCAAAAAAGCCCGCTTGCAGCGGGCTCTTCCTGTCTCCGGGGGTCAACCCCGAAGCGCGACGCGTTCTCAGCGGGCCGAGATGTACATCGTGATCTCGAAGCCGTAACGCAGGTCGGTGGCTTGGGGCTTGGTCCAGTTCATGGTCTTACTCCTTGATCGGTTGCGCAGCACCGAGGCGGTGTCTGCGATGGGAGCACGACATGCATGCCGCATCCCATGAAACGCATGGTGTCACCGGGCCGCAAGCTGCGGTAGCCCGTGATCCATGAATGCAGCCTCATGATTTTCTGCAATGGAGCGGCTGGGCGGACCGGTTCAGGCCGGGAGCTTGGCGGCCTTCGGGTCGGTCTTTGCCGGGCTGAGCCGCCGGGAGTTGACCGGATCGCGGAACACCAGCGGATATTCCTTGATCGACTGCGGCGTCTCGGTGGCCGCCAGGGCCTCGGCGCGCTGCACCGCCTCCTGCACCAGGCCGTGCTCGGGGCTGAAGCGGCAAACCGGGTCGGCGGCGGCGGCGTCCTGCGCAATCATGTAGGCCTGACAGCGGCAGCCGCCCAGGTCTTCTTCCTTGAACTCGCAACTCGCGCACGGCTCCTTCATCCAGGCGGTGCCGCGGTAGCGATTGAAGCCCTCCGAGTCGTACCAGATCTCCTTCAGCGGGACCGCCTGAACGTTCGGGAACTCCAGCCCCGGCAGCATGCGCGCGGTGTGGCAGGGCAGGGCCACGCCGTCGGGAGCCACGGTCAGGAACATGCTGCCCCAGCCGTTGACGCACTTCTTGGCCTTGCCCTCGTGATAGTCGGGCGCCACATAGAAGATGCGCATCTTCTGGCCGAGCTTGGCGCGCCAGGCGTCGGTGATCGCTTCGGACTTCTTCAACTGCGCGTGGGTGGGCAGTAGCTGTTCCCGGTTCACATAGGCCCAGGAGTAGTACTGGGTGTTGGCGAGTTCCAGGTACTCGGCGCCCATCTCGTGGGCCATGCCGATGATGCGGTCCATGTGGTCGATGTTCATGCGGTGGATCACCACGTTCATCACCATCGGCCAGCCCTGGTCCTTGATGATCTTCGCCACCTTGTTCTTCAGCTCGAAGGTCTTGGTGTGCGAGAGAAAGTCGTTCATCTCGCGCGTGGAGTCCTGGAACGACAGCTGCACGTGGTCCAGGCCCGCCTCCTTCAAGGCCTTGGCGCGCGCCGCCGTCAGGCCGACGCCGGAGGTCAGCAGGTTGGTGTAGAAGCCCAGCCGCCGCGCCTCGGCGACGATCACTTCCAGGTCATCGCGCAGCAGCGGCTCGCCGCCCGACAGGCCCAGCTGCACGGCGCCCATCTCGCGGCCCTCTCGCAGCACGCGCAGCCAGTGCTCGGTGGAGAGCTCGTCTTCCTGACGTGCGTAGTCCACCGGGTTGTAGCAAAACACGCAGTGCAGCGGGCAGCGGTAGGTCAGTTCGGCCAGCAGCCACAGCGGCGGGCCGGGGCGGGGGGAGGTGGTGGGGGTCATGGAACTCCTTGTTTGGCAAGCCTGACGCAGCGGACGGCTTGCCGCCAGCCTTGCCGGCATGAAAGAGGCCTCGTCTTTTTCATGAATCGTCTTGCGGTGCGTCGAACGTAAGATTTCGTCCATGACATTGAACACCACGAACGATTCCATCGATGCGGACCCGGCCGCGCCGGTGCACGAGGCCCGGCTGTGGCGCGACGATGGCTGGACCGCGCGCGTCATCAAGAACGAAGACGACGAGGGCTGGGCCGTCGAGATGATCAAGCAGGGCGAACCCGAGCCGGCGCTGGTCGGCCCCTGGACGATGGGGCGCGACAAGAAGAACCCCAAGCCGCTGGACGTTTCGGCCTTCCACACGCTGGTCAAGACGGCCTGCGAGGTGCTGCGCCGGCACGAGCAGCAACTGCAGGCGCAGCTTCACAAGCGCGTCACCGTGGCGGCGCCCTCCGGCCGCATCACCGTCACGCTCGACATCGTCGCCGACGAAAACGATCCCTACGCCCTGCTCGGTGCGACGGACGCCGCCGGGGAGCCGCTGGCCAGCGTGCGCGTGGCGGCCGGTTTCAGGCTGAACGCCGCCAGCGCCGGCGCCTGGATCGAGGACGGGTACCGCAAGCCGGGCGGCTGAGGCGAGTCGGGCGCGTCGCGGGCGCCGTCCGTGTCGCGGGGGCCAGTCAGCGGGCGGTCGGCGCCTCGAGCTCGCGGGCGGTGAGCCACAGCCGCGCATCGAACTCCAGCTGGCGGTAGGCCGGCTCCATGTGCGCGCACAGCGCGTAGAAGGCCTTGCCGTGCTCGCGCTCCTTCACGTGCGCGAGCTCGTGCACGACGATCATCTTCAGGAACGCGGCCGGCGCGTCCTTGAACACCGCCGCTACCCGGATCTCGCGTTTGGCCTTGAGCCGCGTGCCCTGCACGCGCGAGACGGTGGCGTGTGTGCCCAGGGCGTTGTGGGCGAGCTCCAGCCGGCCGTCGTAAAGCACCTTGGCAATCGGCGGGGCGCCGCGCTGGAACCGGTTCTTCAGGTCCATCACGTAGCCGTACAGCGCCGGATCGGTGCGCACGCCGTGGGCCTCGGGGTAGCGCTGCCTGAGCGTTTCGCCGAGGCGGCCTTGCGCCAGCAGCTCGTTCACGCGCGCCAGCAGGTCGGGGGTATAACCCCGTAGGTACTTCATCGAGCGTTGTTGCGCCCGGCGGCCGTGCCGTGGGAGCGGAGCTCTGTGGTCATGACGGGCTCTGTGTGGCCAGGGCACGCTCGATGCGGTGCCGCGCGACCCGCGTCTTCGGCACCGGCAGGTCGAACCAGCTGCGCACATCTTCTTCCAGCCCGATGCCGTGCATGTAGTTGTAGAGCGCTTTCTTGAGCGCGACGCCCAGCGCGTCGTGGTCCACGCCGGTGGGGTCGATGAAGCCGATGTCGTTCCTGGCGAAGCTCGTAAGCGGCAGCGGCTGCAGCGTCACGCCGTAGGCTGCCGGGTCCAGGCCGACCGGCGAATGCACGGTGCAGGCGAAGCGGTGGAAGAAGCCCGACTGGATGCAGCCCGCGGCGAACAGCTGGCGCACGTATTCGAGCGCGTCGACCGTGTCCTGCACCGTCTGGGTGGGAAACCCGTACATCAGGTAGGCATGCACCAGGATGCCGGCGTCGGAAAAGCCGCGTGTCACGCGCGCCACCTGATCGACTGAAACGCCTTTCTTCATCAGGGTCAGCAGCCGGTCGGAGGCGACTTCCAGGCCGCCTGAGATGGCGATGCAGCCGCTGTCGGCCAGCGCCCGGCACAGCTCGGGGGTGAACGACTTCTCGAAGCGGATGTTGCCCCACCACGAGATCGCCAGGCGCCGGCGCTGCAGCTCGGCGGCCAGCGCCTTCAGTGACTTCGGCGGCGCGGCCTCGTCGACGAAATGAAAGCCGGTCTGGCCGGTTTCCTCGACGACGGCCTCGATGCGGTCCACCAGCGTCTCGGCGGTGACCGCATCGAAGCGCGAGATGTAGTCCAGGCTCACGTCGCAGAAGCTGCATTTCTTCCAGTAGCAGCCGTGCGCGACCGTCAGCTTGTTCCAGCGCCCGTCGGACCACAGCCGGTGCATGGGATTGAGCATGTCCAGCAGCGACAGGTAGCGCTCCAGCGGCAGGCCGTCCCAGGTGGGCGTGCCGACCTCGGCGAAGGGCACGTCGGGCTCGACGAAGTTGATATAGCGCACCGTGTTCGACTCCGCCGCGCGCGTGAACGTGCGCACCAGCCGGCTCTGCGAACGCTTGCCGGCCAGGTGCTCGAGCAGCGCGAGCAGCGGCCGCTCGCCGGCGTCGAGCGTGAGGTAGTCGAAATGGTCGAACACGCGCGGCTCGGTCAGCTCGCGCAGCTCGGTGTTGACGAAGCCGCCGCCGAGCGCGGTGACGATGCTGGGGTCGTGCGCCTTGATGGCCTGCGCGATGCGAAACGCCGCATACACCGCGCCGGGGAAGGGCACCGACACCAGCACCAGCGTGGGTCGGTGGCACGCCAGTGCGGCCAGCGTCAACTCCCTCAACATGCGGTCGACGAGGTTGAGCGGCGCCGCGAGCGCCTCGGCCAGCGGATCGAAGCTCGGTTGGCTTTGCGCAAGGCTTTCCGCATAGCGCACGAACTCGAAGCGTGGGTCCACCGCATCGCGCACGACATCGGCGATGTCGTTCAGGTACAGCGTGGCCAGGTGGCGGGCGCGGTCCTGCACGCCGAGCGCACCGAAGGCCCAGGCCATCGGGTCACCGCCGTCGTCGTCGACGTACACCTCGAGCGACTCGAAGCGGGGCCCTTCGGGCAGGAAGGCGCGGCTGCAGATGCGGTGCGCCAGCGTGGCGTCGCGCCCCTGCAGGAACGCCACCGTGGGGCCGATCGTCTGCGCATAGCGGTCGAAGTGCTCGTCGAAAGCCTCGACCGGCGGCGTGCGCCCCGACGCCGGCAGTTCGGCGATGCGCTCGCGGATCGCCACCAGCCCGCTCGGCGACAGCAGCTCCAGGGCCAGCGCCAGCGCCAAGTCTTCCTGCACCGCATCGACGCCCCGCGAGCGCAGAAAGCCGGTCAGGTAAGCGGTCGACGGATACGGCGTGTTGAGCTGCGTCATCGGCGCGATCACGGACAGAACGCGGGTGGGTCGGGAGAGCATGGGCTTGCGCGATGGTTGCTGCAGCGGCGAGCAGTGGCGGTGTACGCGGCCGCTGCTACCGCGGCGCAGGCGAGACGCTTCAATAGCGCGCCCCGGACGAACAAAAGGCTTGCAAGTTGTGGACCTGCAAGCCTTCGAAATTCTGGTGGCGCTTCAGGGATTCGAACCCCGGACCTGCGGATTATGATTCCGTCGCTCTAACCGACTGAGCTAAAGCGCCTGAGCCGCGAATTATAGCCATCGCGCACACGCCGAAAGAGCGCTCACGGGCCGCAAAAGCCGGGCTGCCGAGTGGGCGGAGCCGGTTGTGCCACGATGCCGGCGTGTGATTGCGGGAGCTGGCGACCATGGGCATGTGGCGTTTCGGTTTGGCGGACGGCATCCGCAAGCTGGGTTTTCGCAAGTGGTACGAGCGCGAACTGACCCTGGGCCACGCTCATCTGGCGTTGACGCTGGTTTCCTGCCTGGGCCTGCTCATGGCCCTCGAGCTCTACGACCGCAACAGCCCGATGGCCGAGCGGCTGAGCGACGCTTTGTCCTTGCTGCTGTGTGCCGGGGTCGGCCTGTGGTCGCTGCGCCGTTACCTGTTCCTGCTGATGCATGCGGAGGCCACGGCGAATCAGGCAATATGCCCCGAGTGCGAGGCCTATGGACGACTCGAAGTCACTGTGGAACAGCCGGTCGAGGACGAGGTGCTGGTTTGTTGCCGCCGCTGCAGGCACCGCTGGTCGATCCTGTCGTGAGCGATTCCCTCAAAGAAGGTGTCCGATCGCCATCGCGATGAAGCTCAGCAGCACGGTCGAGGCGATCGGCAACGACCATTCGCGGCCACGCCAGCGGAAACGGAAATCGCCGGGGAGCCGGCCGAAACCGATCCTCTCCAGCCAGGGCCGCAGCCCGTTCAGCACGATCAGCGCGAGCACGACAACGATCAGCCAGCGCAGCAAGAGTGGCTCCTAGAGCGTGTGGCTGCGGTCGCCGCGCGCGAAGCCCAGCGCGTCGAACGGGGCGCCGGCCGCAAAGCCGATCACCTTGAACAACTCGCCCATCTCGTGCTCGGCGAGCAGCTTCTGCGCCGCGGCCACCGGCTTGATGTTGCCCGCCGTGATGCCGGCCTGTAGCTGCTCGAGCAGGCCGCAGTTCATGAGAAACCTCGCCTGCGAGGTGTAGCCCAGCACGTGCAGGCCAGCGTCCTGCCCGGCCAGCGCCATGGCGGTGAAGTCGACGTGGGCGGTGATGTCCTTTTCGCCCACGTCCTGGAGCGGGTCGGTGTCCATGCGGTGCGCACGGTGGCACATCAGCGTGCCGCCGCTGCGTTGCGGGTGGTGGTACTCCGCCTCGGGGAAGCCGTAGTCGATGAAGAAGGCGGCGCCACGCACCAGCCGTTGCGCCAGCGTGCGCACGAAGCCTTCTGCGTGGCGTGGCAGTTCTGTGACCGTGCCTGGCACGGCGTTGCCCGGCAGCGGCGGGCGCAGGTCGGTCGCCCGGTCGGCGAACGCGAAGCGGCCTTCGTGCAGGGCGACGCCGCGCTCGTGCCATTCGCGGCCGTCGAAGTGCAGCAACGCGACCGGCATGGCGTCGAGCACTTCGTTGCCTACGACCACGCCTGCGAAGGACGGCGGCAGCGCGTCGAGCCACACGGCGCGCGCGGCCCATTGCGGCACGCGCTCGGTCAGCACCGTGCGCTGGCGCTCGCGCAGCACCCCCGACAGATCGACGATCACGTAGCGGTCGATGCGCTCGCCCAGCTCGCCCAGCAGCTGCGCCGCCAGCGCCCCCGAGCCGGCGCCGAATTCCCAGACTTCACGGGTGCCGGTCGCCTCCAGCGCCTGGCCGATCTGGCGTGCCAGCGCGCGGCCGAAGAGGGGGCTCAGCTCGG
>NZ_JACDCU010000511.1 GCF_013817365.1 Methylibium sp.
GCCACAATGAAATTTTGGCCCCTTCCGTCCACAAGGGACTGGAGGGCAAGTCCGTTGGCGACGTGATCGAAGTGCCAATCGATGGCAATCAGATCTTCGGCCCCAGAGACGAGTCGCTGGTTTTTACTGATCTCCTCGAGAACGTCCCACAGGAGTATCGGCAAGTCGGCGGCTCCATCCTCATGGAAAGTGACAGCGGTCAGACCCGCAGCTTTCTCGTAACGCAGATGGACGACGAGAAGCTGACTGTCGATGGCAACAATCCGCTTTGCGGCAGAGAGGTCGTCTTTACGCTCGAGATACTCACCGTGCGCGACGCAACTGATGAAGAGACAAGAACGGGAGGGGCGATCATCGCAGACGCGGATATCGACCCGTCACTCATGAGACCTGTTTAGGCAGCGGTGTTGAATGGCATCGGACTCATTTCAGCTGTAGTTACTTGCACTTACAAAACTGGCTTCACGGCAAAAAAGGCGACTTATGAGCGATCAAAAACCCGCCGCCCATGTTCCTGACGGCCTGACGCGTTTTTTTACAACGCGTCAGATGGCGCCAACCGAAAAGGGATTTGTTGGTTACGAAACTGTCTGGAAACCGTTCCAGAAGGAGATCGAATACAAGACGCCGAAACAGCCGTAGGCGTAATACCGTCGCATAGTTGACCCGGGCGGCTTGGGTGCGAACCCATAAAGGGGATTGGGTCAGCGCCGGTTGCTTGATTTACGGTCTGCGATGCGAGCGGTCTGGGCGTCGCAGAACATCGACCCCAAGCACATCAACGCCGATCTGACCAACGTCCGCGCCCGATGTCACAGGCTCGCACGGCACCTGCTCCGGCGCTTGGGCCAGCGACCCTGTCCCGCGACGACCGCAACAGCGGCCAGTGGGCGATAGAGAAGGCGCCGGTCTAACACATCATCGACTGAGCGCCCGCACGGGCGGGCGAGCCGGTGCGGCAGGCTCCAACGTGCCCAGATGCTGCTTGGCGAACTGCACGAAGTTGCTCACCAAGCTGGAGTGGATGCGCTCCTTCGGGTAGACCACCGACAACTGGCGAATCAGGCGCGGAGCCAACGGAACCTGCGTCAGCTGCCCCAGCCGGATTTCGTTGTTCACCGTTGTGCGCGACATGATGGCGAAGCCCCGCCCCGTGGCGACCAGCCGCTTCAAGGCCTCGGGGCTGCCGAGCTCCATCACGCGTTGCAGCAAGTCGGGAGCCACACCCGAGTCCCGCAGATAGCGATCGACCACCTCGCGCGTGCCTGAGCCGGGCTCGCGGCTGATGTAGGCGTGCTCCAGCAGCGACTGCGCGCTCGCCGACTTCAGCTGTGCCAGCGGATGCGAGGGCGCACAGGTCACCTGCAGTTCGTCGTCGCAGAGCACGTCGGCTACCAGCGTCGGCATGTGCGAGCCGCCCTCGATGAAGCCGACATCGAGGCTGCGTTCGGCGACGCGGCTTTGCACGGTGTCCGAATTGGCGACAAGCAGCATCGGCACCGCCGCCGGGAAGCTTGCCTTGAAGGCCCCCAGCACGCGAGGCAGCATGTAGTCTGCGATGGTCATGCTGGCACCGATGTGCAACGGGCCACCCAGCTGTCCGCACACCTCCTGCAGCCGGTTGTCCAGCTCGGTGGACAGCGCCAGGATGCGTCCGGCAAACTCCAGCGCCACGTCGCCGGCGGCGGTGAGCGCAACGCGACCGTGTGCACGGTCAAACAGCCGCGCGTTGAATTGCTCCTCAAGTTGCCGGATCTGGAACGTGACCGCCGGCTGGGTCATGAACAGCGCTTCTGCCGCCTTGGTGAACGACAGATGCTGGGCCACCGCGTGGAATACCTGGAGGCGACGATCCGTCATCAATCCGCCTGACTAGAAGGTTGTCGATCAACGACCATTGCAGCACAAAGCCCAAGGCGCGGAAATCGGGGCAGACCATCGCCGCCCTTCCTCTGCGAGGGCCGCGCATGGGGGCGCCGGCTGGCACGGCGGCCGCTAACAGGTGTGGATCTCGAATTGCATCGATGCTAGATCGCCGCTGACCCAGGTTGCTCGCGCGCCGATGCCGGCCACTGTGCCCGGGTTCACGAGCCAGGATTTTCCGTCACGCACATGGTCGACCTGCCTGATATCGGCCTCGTGCGAATGGCCGCAGCAGACCAGGTCCCATTCGCCGGTGCAGGCCATCGCATGGCCGTATTCGGGGTAGTGCACGACGAAAATCCGGCGCCCGGCCAGTTCGATGCGCGCGTCTGCGCCGTGGTAGTGAAGCAAGCCACCGCTGTCTTGCGCCAGCCGGTGCAGGGTGCCCGAGTCGCCCAGGTTGTTGCCGTGGATCACGTGCATCGGCAGGCCGGCGCGCATGGCCGGTCGCAACGTGTGGCCGCCGATGAGATCGCCGCAGTGGATCACTGCCTCGGCGCCCTGCGCGGCTGCCGCGCGGACCGCGCTGTCCAGGGCTTCGGCACGGTCGTGACTGTCGGAGACGATGCAGATTTTCATGCGAGCAGCATAGCCCGCTACTGCACTTGCGGTCAGAGGGAAGGCCCGCGGCCTCAGGCGCCGCCGTCCATCGGCGGCGGCTGGCACAGGTCGGCGTCGACGTTCATCAGCACACTGGCCAGTTCGAATGCGCGCCACCGGT
>NZ_JACDCU010000512.1 GCF_013817365.1 Methylibium sp.
GACGCGAACCAGGCCCTCGTCATGCGCCCGATCTCGCGGCGGAAATAGATCAGCACCGCGAGCTCGGTGCCGATCTGCGTGATCGCCGTGAACGCCGCGCCGGGGTCGCCGCCCGAAGGCAGCAGCGGGCCGATGATGCGCAGGTGGGCGCTCGAAGAGATGGGCAGGAACTCGGTCAACCCCTGCACCAGGCCGAGGAATGCGGCCTCGAACCAGACCATCGCGCCACTGCTCATGAGGCCCGGGCGCGGCAGGCTGCCGCAATCGTCAGGGGCCGCGGTGCGCCTGTCTGCTGCAACGCCTTCATGAGAGATTGCCTCGCCGGTGCTGAATGAAGCCGATCGCAGCGACGAGCGGCAAGCTCAGTTCGAGGATCTCCTCCACCGCGCCGACCAGCACGCCCGTGGCGACCGGCGCGACGATGCCGAAGTCTTCGGCCAGGATATTGATTGAGCGGTCGAACACTTTGGACACGATCATCGTGACCAGGAAAATGGCCACCGTGGTGGCGAGCGTTTCGCGCCGGCGCAGGCCTTGCCAGACACTGCGCGCATGGCGGCGGATCACGAACACGCCGGCCGCAGCCACGATCAACACCACAGCGCCGGAAACGAGCTTTTGCACGAGCGGCGCCTCGCGCAGATAAAAGCTCAGCTTGAGCATGCTGCCGCCGGTCCAGGCCTTGTGCAGATCCATCTCGCGAGCGCCGAAGGCGACGAAGACGATGCACAGCGCGGCCCAGCCGAGCAGGTCGTCTCCGGGCCGGCGCCACCACCACATCACGGCGGCAAGTGCGAAGTACAGCAGTTCCGTGGGCCGCTCGACGAGGCCGCCCTCCGCGGTGAGCTCTTTCAGCCTTGCCGGCTCCAGCGCCAGCCAAAGGCCCAGGGCGAACAGCAGCGCCAGCACAGGGGGCGCTATGGCGAGGTAGCGCGAACGCCAGAACGAAGTGGCAGCGAGATGCGGGGCCGAAAGGAACGGCGCCTGGGAGTCGGGATGGGGTCTTGTCATGGGGCGCAAGTCAGGCGGGCAGAGTTTAAGAGCGGCGGTGTGACGGCCGCCCGCGTGCGGCCCCAGCCGTTCGAACACAGCACGGCTCGAAGGCGCAAAGCGTGCATCCTGCGCGGCACAGCGCGGGCAATGCTCAAACCCGCAAGGCCCGCGCTGCCTGTGCAACCAGTTCGGGACCTTGGAAGATGAGCCCGGTGTAGATCTGCACCAGGTCGGCGCCCGCCTCACGCTTGGCCCGTGCATCGGCGGCGCTCATCACGCCGCCCACGCCGATGATCGGATAGGTCGCACCCAGTGCCGAGCGGAGTTGCCGCACGACCCGGTTGCTGGCCGCAGCCAGCGGCCGGCCGCTCAGGCCACCTGTCTCGCCGGCGTGCGCGAGGCCCACCACCGCCTCGCGGGCCAGCGTGGTGTTGGTGGCGATCACGCCGTCGATCGCGTTCCTTGTCAGCGTGGCGGCGATCAGGCCGACCTGCGCTTCGTCGAGGTCGGGGGCGATCTTGACGAACAGCGGCACCGCGCGGCGATGGCGCGCGCTCAGGCGCTGGCGCCGTTCCTGGAGTTTGCCGAGCAGCGCGTCGAGCGCGGCGTCGCCCTGCAGGCTGCGCAGGTTTTGCGTGTTGGGGCTGGAGATGTTGACCGTCACGTAGTCGGCATGCTCGTACACGCCTTCCAGGCACAGCAGGTAGTCGTCTGCCGCGCGCTCGATCGGCGTGGCGGCGTTCTTGCCGATGTTCAGACCCAGAATGCCGCCGCCCTGGCGAAAGTGCGCGCGCCGCACGTTGGCGAGAAAGGCGTCGAGCCCGTCGTTGTTGAAGCCCAGCCGGTTGATCAGCGCGTCTGCTTCGGGGAGGCGAAACACGCGCGGCTTCGGGTTGCCCGGCTGGGGCAGGGGCGTGACGGTGCCGACCTCGATGAAGCCGAAACCCATCGCCCCCAGGCCGTCGATGCAGCGGCCGTTCTTGTCCAGGCCGGCGGCCAGGCCGATCCGGTTGGGAAACTGCAACCCCGCCACCGTCACGGGATCGGCGACGCGGGGCTGTTGCCACAGGCATTGCAGCGGCGTGTTCTGCAGCTTGGCGATCGACCCCAGGGTCAATTCGTGCGCGTGTTCGGCGTCCAGGCCGAAGAGAAAGGGGCGCGTCAGCGCATACGGAACGAGGGCCATGGGCGCGGATTGTCCCAGAGCGACGCCGTGCGCCTTGAGCCGGGCCGACGGGTGTGCAACGGGATAATCCGCTGATTGCCACCGCTCGCGCCGCTCCCACTCCCATGAATCAGCAGGAACTCAAGGTGCTTGTCGGCCGCGCCGCGCTCGAACAGGTGGTCGAAGGCAGCGTCGTCGGCGTGGGCACCGGCTCGACGGTGGACTGCTTCATCGATGCGCTGGCCGGCGTGAAGGAACGCATCGCGGGCGCGGTGTCGAGTTCGCTGCGCAGCAGCGAGCGGCTGCGCGCTCACGGCATCCGCGTGTTCGAGGCCGAGGCGGCCCTATCGTTGCCGGTCTACATCGACGGCGCCGACGAGATCGACCGGCGCGGCTTCATGATCAAGGGCGGCGGCGCCGCACTCACGCGCGAGAAGATCGTGGCCGACCTGGCCGAGCGTTTCGTGTGCATCGCCGACGCTTCCA
>NZ_JACDCU010000513.1 GCF_013817365.1 Methylibium sp.
CGACCTGCCGACAGATCCTGCGCCAGAACAGGTGCGCATTCCGGAACATTCGATCGGCTGTTCCGACGACATCCGGTCGGGCATTCCGCCGTATCCGGTCACCGGATCGCGTCGCCGCTGAGCTTGGTTTCGTCGTGTCAGCCGCGGACCTGTTCGTCAACGTTCGAGGCGGCGTCCTGGCCGGTCCGCTTGCGCATTGATGGTCCGTCGAGGTCGAGCCGGTAGGCGTTGTGGACGAGACGGTCGAGGATGGCGTCGGCGAAGGTCGGCTCGCCGACCACTTCGTGCCAGGCGTCGACGGGAAGCTGGCTGGTGACGAGCGTGGAGCCGGCGCCGTATCGGTCCTCGACGATCTCCATGAGGTCGCGCCGCTGGCTGGCGGTGAGCCGGTCGGGTCCCCAGTCGTCGAGGATCAGAAGGTCGGCCCTGACGAGACTGCGGAACAGTCGCGGGAAGCGGCCGTCGCCGTGGGCGAGCTCGAGCTCGGCGAAGAGGCGCGGCAGCCGCTTGTAGATGACGGTCCGGTCGTCGCGGCAGGCCTTCTGGCCAAGCGCGCTGGCGAGCCACGTCTTGCCGACCCCGCAGGGGCCGGTGATCAGCAGGTTGCGCTTCTCGGCGATCCACCTGCCTGTCGCCAGCTTCTGGAACAGCGGCTTGTCGAGCTTGCGGGGCGTCCGGTAGTCGACATCCTCGATGGCGGCGCCGAGATGGCGCAGCTTCGCGGCCCGCATCCGGGTCTGGAAGCGCCGGGTGTTCCGGCTGGCGACCTCGCGGTCGATCAGCAGGGCGAGCCATTCGGCGTGGGCGAGGTCGCCGGCGGCATCCTGCGCCTGCAACTCGGTGAAGGCCTGGGCCATGCCGTCGAGCCGGAGGGCCTTCAGCTGGTCGAGCGTGGGGTGGTCGAGCATCGTCTCTCCTTCAATGGAAGTATCCGGCGCCGCGGATATTGGGATGGGAGATCGCCGGCCCGTCCGCGGCGTCATCGGGCCGCCGGCGATCGAGGTTGTTCCTGAGGATGGAACTGACCGAGGTGTAGGAGCGGGCGCCGATCTCGAGCGCCCGGATGCAGGCGGCCTCGAGCCTGCCGCGGCCATGGGTCCGGGTCAGGCGCAGGATGCCGAGGCAGGAGCGGAAGCCCTGCTCGGGATGCGTGCGCTCGCGCAGGATCACCTCGACCAGCGTCGCCGTGCCGGGCCCGATGCCGGCGGCCTGGCGCCGCAGCTTCTCCGGCGTCCAGTCGGCATAGCGCCGATGGCTCGACGGCATGTGGTCGCGCAGGGTCGTGTGCTGCCGGTTGGACGAGGTGCGGGCGTGCGCCGCGACCCGTTCGCCGCGGTGGAAGATCTCCACCGTCCGCGCGGTGATCCGCACCCAGACGCGCTCGCGCAGGAGCGTGTGCGGCGCCGAGTAGTAATGCTTCTCGACCTCGACGTGGTAGTCGAGCCCGACGGCGCGCTGCCGCCATTCTGCGAAGACATACGGCGCCTGCGGCAGCGGCTTCAGTGCTGGGCGCTCCAGCTCTTCAAAGAGGGCGCGGCGGCTGGTGCCGAGATGCCTGGTGACGCGCTCGTTGAGCCGGTCGAGCAGGTCGCGGATCGCCGCGTTGAGCTCCGATAGCGAGAAGAACCTGCGGTTCCTCAGCCGCGCCACGATCCACCGCTGCGCCACCTGCACCGCGACCTCGACCTTCGCCTTGTCGCGCGGCTTGCGCGGCCGCGCCGGGACCACCGCGGTATTGTAGTGTGCGGCCATGTCGGCATAGGTGCGGTTCACCGCCGGTTCGTAGAAGCAAGCTTTGGTGACGCCGGCCTTGAGGTTGTCCGAGACGATCTGCGCCGGGACGCCGCCGAAGTGGGTAAAGGCCCGGCAGTGCGCGCCGACCCAGTCGGAGAGACCCTGCGTCCAGGTCGCCTCGGCGTAGGTGTGGCTCGAGGCGCCGAGCGCGGCGATGAAGAGCTGCGCCATGCGGGCCTCGCCGGTCGCGGGGTCGATCACCTCCAGCGTCACGCCGGCGTAGTCGACGAACATCCGCTCGCCGGCGACATGGTGCTGGCGCATGGTCGGCGTGAGGCGCCCTTCCCAGCGGCGGTAGAGCTCGCAGAACCGGCTGTAGCCGTAGCCGTCGGGATGAACGGCGCGGTGCTCCTCCCATAGCAGCGACAGCGTCACGCCCTTGCGCCGCAGCTCGCGGTGGATCGCAGCCCAGTCCGGCTGCGACCGCACGACCCGCGTCTCGCCGCCCGTCGGGTGGAAGAGCCGGCGCTCCAGCTCGGCATCCGTCATGTCGTCGGGCAGCGGCCACGACAGCCCCGCCCGCTCCACGCGCTTCAGATACTCGCTGGCCGTCGACTGGCTGACGCCGAGGCTCGCCGCGATCTTCCGCGTCGAGAACCCGCTGGCGCGCAGCCGCATCGCGTCCCTGATCTTCCGCATCGGCAATCTCTTCATCGGGCTCCCCGCACTCCATCAGGAGCGCGAGGCTACCCGCCGCAGGATCGCCCAGCAGCGCCGCTACCCGAGATCCGGGAGGGTGACCGGATGCCCCGGAATCGGTGACCGGATCAGATCGGATTCACCGACCGGATGAAATCGGAACGCCTGACCGGGTGGCCCCGGAATGCGCAGACTACGCGAAGG
>NZ_JACDCU010000143.1 GCF_013817365.1 Methylibium sp.
GTGCGGCGGCGAGCAGCGCAGGGCTTGCGGGCAGCGCGCGCAGCGCGCTTCGTGATCTGACTCGTCGCACCTGTCTGAGCGCAGTGAGCGCAGCGAACGCAGCGAGTTGTGCGACGGCCCGCAAGCCCGAGCAGCACAGCGCAGTCGCCGCGCAGCGGCGACCGCCGCACCGAAGCACCGCCGCACACCCGCCCACGGCTTTGCCCGCGCCGAGCGTTCGCGCGACAGTCCAGCCGAACGTCCGCAAACGGCCGGTTCCAGACCCTCTCCGATCGTTGGCGTTTCATCCCTCGCGGACGGCGCACAGCGCCATGGACCACTGAAATGCGCCTGTCCGAGACGCGCTTGCTTGCGACGCGGATGCCCGAGACGAGCCCTCCCGCGCTCCGGGCGCGCCGGCCAGCGGTCTTCATCGACAAGGACGGCACGCTGGTCGAGAACGTGCCCTACAACGTCGATCCGGCGCTGCTGCGCTTCACGCCCCACGCGCTGGCCGGTCTGGCGCTGCTGGCGCGGGCCGGCTTCGCGCTGGTGGTGGTGACCAATCAGCCCGGCTTGGCGACGGGCCGCTTCAGCAGAGCGGCGTTCGAGCAGTTGCGTCGGGCGCTGGTGCGACGGGTGTTCGACGAAGCCGGTGTGGTGCTGTGCGGCGTGCATGCGTGCCCGCATGCGCCGGACTCGTCAGGGCGCCCCGTCTGTGCCTGCCGCAAGCCGATGCCCGGCCTCCTGCGCGAAGCCGCGCTCCAACACGGGCTCGATCTGACGCGCAGCTGGATGGTCGGCGACATCCTCGACGACGTCGAAGCCGGCCGCCGCGCCGGCTGCCGCAGCGTGCTGCTCGACGTGGGCAATGAAACGCTGTGGCAGCGCGGGCCGCTGCGCGAACCGCAGCATCGGGTGGGCGATCTGTTCGAGGCAGCGCAGTGCATCGTGAGGGGCGAGGGAGCAATGCTTTCTTCTCGAACAACCGAGGCCGCCATATGAACGCCCAGCTCGCCCGCGTCGAGACCGCCCGCTGGCGCTGGCATGCCGCGCGCAACGTGCTGGCTGTGCGGCTCGACAACCTCGGCGACCTGCTCATGACCACGCCGGCACTCGCCGCCGTGCGCTGCAGCCTGCCCAAGGCGCGACTCACCTTGCTCACATCGCCTTCGGGCGCCGTCCTGGCGCCGCACCTGCCGGTGGTGGACGACGTGATCGCCTTCGAGGCGCCGTGGGTGCGTTCGCCGCACCCGGGCAGTGCGAGCGAGACTGCCATGCTCGGCCAGGCCGAGGCGCGAATGATCGACCGGCTGGCCGAGGGCGCCTTCGACGCTGCCATCGTCTTCACCGTGTGCACGCAGAGCGCACTGCCGGCTGCGCTGCTGTGCCGCATGGCCGGCATTCCGCTGCGACTGGCGCACAGCCGCGAGAACCCCTACGGGCTCTTGTCCGACTGGGTGGTCGACACCGAAGTGGTCGGCGACGGCATGCGCCACGAGGTGGAGCGCCAGCTCGCGCTCGTCGCCACCGTCGGCCTGCACCCGCAGGACGAACGGCTGCGCTTCAGTTATGCAGCAGGCGACGCCTGGCGGCTGCGCGACCGCCTGAGCGCTGCGGGGCTCGACCCGTACAAGCCTTACTTCGTGGTGCATGCCGGCGCCACGGCTTCGTCGAGGCGCTATCCGGCCGAGCAGTTCGGCCGGGCCGCCGAACAGATCGTTCAGCAGAGCGGCTGCACGGCGATCTTCACGGGCGATGCCGGCGAGCGCGGGTTGATCGAGCAGGCGCGCGCCGTCATGACGCAGCCCTCCCTGTCGCTTGCCGGTGAACTGCAACTCGGCGAGCTGGCCGCGCTGATCGCCGGCGCCGAGGTGCTGGTCAGCAACAACACCGGGCCGGTGCACATCGCCGCGGCGGTCGCCACGCCGGTGGTCGACCTCTATGCCCTCACCAACCCGCAGCACACGCCCTGGAAAGTCAGTTCACGCGTGCTCAACCACCCCGTGCCCTGCCGCAATTGCCTGAAGAGCGAATGCCCGCTGGGCCACCACGATTGCCTGGAAAAGGTCGATCCGCAGGCCATCGTGCGCGCGTCGATGGAACTCATGGGCACCGGCCCGGCGGTGCCGCTGCACAGCGCCGTGATGAGCAGCGTGCTGCGGCAGCGGCCCACGGAGCGCTCGATGCTGGCGCATGCGGCGCCATGATCACGCTCGGCATCAACGCCGCCTTCCACGATTCCGCCGCCGCGCTCGTGATCGACGGCGAGTGCGTGGCCGCCGCGGAAGAGGAGCGCTTCTCGCGCATCAAGCACGGCAAGCGGCCGGTACCGTTCTCGGCGTGGGAACTGCCCTTCGGCGCCATCCACTTTTGCCTCAGCGAAGCCGGCCTCACGCTCGGCGAACTCGACCACGTGGCCTACAGCTTCGATCCGCACGACTTTCTCGGCGACCGGCTGAAGGGCGAGACCACGCTCACGCTCCCGCTGGAACCCTCGGCCCACGCCGTGAAACAAGGCGAGGGCGGTTGGGAGAACCCCTGGGACCCGCTGTTCGCCGCCTACATCGTCAACGCGCCGCGCCAGCTCGTCGACGGTGCACCGCACCACCTGAAGAAGCGCTTCGCCGGCGGCAGCCACGAGCATTCGCCCTACCGCTGGCACTTCGTCAACCACCACACCTGCCACCAGGCCAGCGCCTTTCTCGCGGCGCCTTTCGAGCGCTGCGCCGCGATGACGCTCGACGGCCGCGGCGAGCGCGCCACCACCACCTACGGCGCCTGGCGCGGCGACCGCTACGAGCCGCTCGGCGCGGTGCACATGCCGCATTCGCTGGGCATCCTGTACGAGAAGGTCACCAGCCACCTCGGCTTTCTGCACTCGAGCGACGAGTACAAGGTGATGGCGCTCGCCGCCATGGGCAGCCCGCGCTACGCCGGCCACTTGCGCGAGCGCGTGCGGGTCGGCGAGGGGGGCGCTTTCACCATTGCGACGCTCGACCTGCCGGCCTGGTGCGGGCCGGCGCGCGTGCCCGGCAGCACGCTGGAGCCGCGCCACTTCGATCTGGCCGCCTCGCTGCAGCAGGTGCTCGAGGAGACGGTGCACAAGCTGGCCGTGTGGCTGCGCGAAGCCAGCGGGGAGCGGCAGCTCGCGATGGCCGGCGGGGTGGCGCTCAACTGCGTGATGAATGCGCGGCTGCGCGACAGCCGGGTGTTCGAAGCGGTCTGGGTGCAGCCTGCAGCAGGCGATGCCGGCACGGCGCTCGGCGCGGCGTTGTGGGTCGACGCGCGCGAGCGTTCGGACAAGGTGCCCGCGCTGGGCGAGGCAGCCCCCCTCTCCCCCTTGAGGGGCGAGGGAGCCGCGCTCCCCGGCACCGACCGGCCGGCGTCGGTGGCGCTCCACCCGGGCCGCTGGCGCATGGAGCATGTCTATCTCGGCCCCGGCTTCGAGGACGACGAGATCGAGCCGCTGCTGCGCTGGGCCAAGCTGAGCTACCGGCGCCTCGGCAGCACCGAAGGCATCCCCGAGGCGACCGCCGAACTGCTCGCCGACAACCGCATCATCGGCTGGTTCCAGGGCCGCATGGAATTCGGCCCGCGCGCCCTCGGTGGCCGCTCCATCCTCGCCTCGCCGATCGATCCGGCCATGCAGCAGCGCCTGAACGAGCTCAAGGACCGGGAAGACTTCCGCCCCGTGGCGCCGGCGCTGCCGCAGGACGAACTGGCGAACTGGTTCTCGCCGGCCGAGGCGAACGGCGGCCGCTCGCCGTTCATGCTCTTCATCTACGACACGAAGCCGGGCCAGGAGGCGCGCATTCCCTCCGCCTGCCACAGCGACCGCACCGCGCGCGTGCAGACGGTCGATGCCGCGACCAACCCGCGCTTCCACGCGCTGCTGCAGGCTTTCGGCCGCCGCACCGGTGTGCCGGTGCTGGTGAACACGTCTTTCAACGTGCGCGGCGAGCCCATCGTGTGCACGCCGCGCGATGCGATCGAGGCCTTCTTCAGCACGCCGCTGGATGCCTTGGTGATCGGGTCGTTTCTGGTGGAGAAGGGAGGTGCGGCATGAGCGACATGAACAGTGCGCGTGGCATGAGCGGCTCGGCAGAGTCTTCGCTCCCTCTCCCTTTGGGAGAGGGCCGGGTTGAGGGTGGCGGCGGAGGGAGAGGGGGTCATGCGGAGCCGTCAGTCAGTGAGAGACGAACCGAGGCAGAGCCGGCGCAAGTCGCTCGACATCGCCGTGCCCTCGAGCGGGGCAGCTCTACAACCCCGCGCCTGTCTGTCGTCATCCCCACCTACAAGCGCCCCGAGCTGTTGCGTCGCTGCCTCGACGCGGTGCTTGCCCAGCAACTGCCTCCCGAATCCTTCGAGGTCATCGTCGTCGACGACGGCCACGACGATTGCACGCAGGCCGCCGTCGAAGCCCTGGCCGCAGCTCACCCCGCCGGTCCGGCGCTGCGCTACCTGCGCCCCGCCCACGGCCGTGGCCCGGCCATCGCCCGCAACTGCGGCTGGCGTGCCGGATTCGGTGCGCTGGTGGTCTTCACCGACGACGACACGATCCCCGCGCCCGGGTGGCTGGCGAATGGCGAGCGGGCCATGGCCGAGGGCGGCCTGTCGGGTCTGTGCGGCCGTGTGCAGGTGCCGTGCGCCGACCCGCGCCGGCGGCCCACCGACCACGAGCGCATGACCCGGGGCCTTGAGTCGGCGGAGTTCGTCACTGCGAACGCCTTCGTGCGGCGCAATGCGCTGGTGCGCATCGGCGGCTTCGACGAACGCTTCCAGCGCGCCTGGCGCGAAGACTCCGATCTGCAGTTCCGCCTCATGGACGAGTGCGGGCCGGTCGGGCGCTGCGAGGAGGCCGTCGTGCAGCACCCCGTGCGCCCCGAACGCTGGGGTGTGTGCCTGCGCCAGCAGCGCAACGCCTACTTCGATGCGCTGCTCTACAAGAAGCACCCGCAGCAGTACCGGCAGCGCATCCGCCGCGTGCCGCCCTGGAACTACTACCTGATCGTGGCCCTCGCCTTGGCGACACCGCTGCTGCTGCTGGCCGGCCAAGCATCCGCCGCGATCACCGCTGCGCTGCTGGCCGGGGCCTTCGTGTTGCACCTGGCCGTGCAGCGGCTGCGCCATACGGCGCTCACGCCGGAGCACATCGGCGAAATGCTGCTCACCTCGGCGCTCATTCCGTTTCTCTCGGTGTACTGGCGGCTGCGCGGCGCAATCCATTTCCGGGCGGCGTTCCTGTGAGCGGCTCCTCCCTGTCGCGTCGCAACGGCAGCCCGGCGCCGAGCGAGCCGGTCGCTTTGCCGGAGAGCGCTCCCGTCATGGAGCGCCGCACGCGCACCGCACCGCCGCTCGACGGCCCGATCGAGCGCATCGCTGTCTTTCGCGCCCTGATGCTCGGCGACATGCTGTGCGCGGTGCCGGCGCTGCGCGCGCTGCGCCACGGCTTTCCGCACGCGCGCATCACCCTGATCGGCCTGCCGTGGGCTCGCGCGCTGGTGCAGCGGCTGGACTGCGTCGACGACTTCATCGCCTTTCCCGGCTACCCCGGCCTGCCCGAAGTGCCCTGCGATCCGCGGGCCTTGCCCGACTTCCTGGCCCAGGTGCAGGCGCAGCGCTTCGACCTCGCGCTGCAACTGCATGGCAGCGGCGGCATCGTCAACCCGTTGGTAGCGAGCTTCGGCGCGCGACAGACCGCGGGCTTCTTCAACGAGCACGCCTGGCGGCCCACCGACGACGCCGCGCTCTACGCGCCCTGGCCCGAGCAGGGCCACGAGATCCACCGCCTGCTCGGCCTGACCGACCATCTCGGGCTGCCACGGCGCGGCACGCAGCTCGGCTTTCCCGTGCTCGAGGAAGACCGTGAAGCGCTCGCCGAGATCTGGCCCGGCGCGCGCGAAGGCCGGCGCTACGTGTGCGTGCACGCCGGCGCGCAACTGCCCTCGCGGCGCTGGCCGCTGGAGCGCTTCGCCGAAGTGGCCGACCGGCTCGCCGAGGACGGCGCGACCGTCGTGCTGACCGGTGGCGCGCCCGAGGCCGACCTGGTCGAGTCGCTGGCGGTGCGCATGCGGCACGAGCCCGTCAAGCTGGTCGGGCGGACCACGCTGTGGACGCTGGGCGCGCTGATCGAAGGCGCCGAGCGCGTGGTCTGCAACGACACCGGCCTCTCGCACATCGCCGCGGCGCTGCGCCGGCCGAGCGTGGTGGTGAGTTGCGGCGCCGACGTGGCGCGCTGGGCGCCGCTGGCCCGCGAACGCCACCCGGTGCTGTGGCAGCCGATGGCCTGCCGGCCCTGCAGCCACTCGGTGTGCCCCTTCGACCATGGCTGTGCCACCGCCATCGAAGTGGCCGACGTGATGCGCGCGCTGCAGCCGGCGCCGCGCCGCGCGGCGCCTCTGGAGCACGTCCTGCATGTCTAGGCGCCTGCGCATCCTCACGTGGCACGTCCACGGCAATTACCTCTACAACCTGACGCAGGTGCCGCACGAGTGGTACCTCGCCACCGACGCCGAACGGTCCGCTCACCGCAGCGGCCGCGGCGGCAGCCTGCCCTGGGGCGACAACGTTCATGAGGCGCCGGTCGATCGCCTGCACGAGACGCCCTTCGACGTGCTGCTGTTCCAGTCGCGCTCCGAGTGGGAGGACGACCGCCACAAGTTGCTGAGCGAGGCGCAGCGTCGCCTGCCCTGCATCTACCTGGAACACGATCCGCCGCAGGAGCACCCCACCGCCACGAAACACTGGGTGGACGACCCCGAGGTACTGCTGGTCCACGTGACGCCTTTCAACGCGCTGATGTGGGACAGCGGCGCCAGCCCGGTGCGAGTGATCGAACATGGCGTCAAGCTTCTCGTGCCGGCGCGCTACACCGGCGAGCGCGAGTGCGGCATCGCCGTCGTGAACAACATGGCCCGGCGTGGGCGCCGGCTCGGCCTGGATATCTACCGCGACATGGCCCGCGAGGTGCCGCTGTCGCTCGCCGGCATGGGCAGCGAGGAGCTGCAGGCAGATCGCCGCTCGACAGCGCGTCCCGGTGCGAGTGCCACGGACCGTCGCAGCGAAAGCCGCGGCGAGATCTTCGGGGAGGTGAATCAGCTGCGCCTGCCGGGGTTGATGGCCGAGCACCGCTTCTTCTTCAACCCGATCCGCTACACCAGCCTCGGCCTTGCGGTGATCGAGGCGATGATGGTCGGCCTGCCCATCGTCGGCCTGGCGACGACCGAACTCGTCACCGTCATTCGCAACGGCGAGAACGGTTTCATCGACACCCGACCCGACCGGCTGGCCACCGCCATGAAGCAGTTGCTCGCTGATCCGGCGCAGGCCCGCAGCATGGGCGAGGCGGCGCGGCGCACCGCCGAAGAGCGGTTCGGCATCGAGCGCTTCGTGGCGGATTGGCTCGCGGCACTCGACAGCATCGTGGCCTGACCGGCTCGCCGATCGCGCACGGCATGCGGCTTGCCGCACTGTGCAGGCATGACCGACGGCAATCCTCCCTTACCCGACATCGACCGCCTGTATGCACTGTGGCAGGCGCAGATGAGCGGCCATGCCCTCCTGCTGCTCGACGCCGACGCGAAAGTCGTTGCGGTGTTCGGCGCCGTGCAGGAGACGCTGGGCTATGCCGCAAGCGAGTTGATCGGCAGCCCGCTCGATCGCACGTTCACGCTCGAAGACCGCGCGCTCGGCCTCGACGGCCATGAGTTGCTCACGGCGGCCGAGACCGGTGACTCGGTCGACGACCGCTGGCATCTGCGCAAGGACGGCTCGCGCGTGTGGATCAGCGGCATGGTCAGCGCGCTGCGCGAATGCGATGGCCGCCTGCTCGGCTACGCCAAGCTCATGCGCAACCGCACCGACCTGCGCGTGCAAATCGAAACCCTGGAGAACCGGGTCGCCGTGCTGATCGATGCCGAACGGGAAAAGGACGTCTTCATCGCGACCCTGGCCCACGAGCTGCGCAACCCGCTGATGCCGCTGACCAGCGCCGCCCAGCTCATCCGCATGGCAGGCGGCGACGAGCGCATGCGCTATCCCTTGCAGGTGATCGACCGCCAGCTCGCGCTGCTCAAGCGGCTGGTCGACGACATGATGGACGTGACCCGCATCGACGTCGGCAAGCTCGAGCTGCGCGTCGAGCCGCTGCCCTTGCAGGCGGCGCTCTCTCAGGCGATCGAGTTGTGCCGCCCGGCCGCGAAGGAGCGCGGGCTTGCGCTGCACGCGCTGTTGCCACCGGTGCCCATCGTCATGGAGGCCGACCCGTCGCGCTTCGAGCAGATCATCGTCAACCTGCTCAACAACGCGATCAAGTACACCGCGCCAGGCGGGCAGGTCTGGATCAAGGCCACCGTCGAAGCGGACGCCGCGGTGATCCGCGTCGAAGACACCGGCCAGGGCATTGCCACCGACATGCTGCCGCGCATCTTCGATCTCTTCACGCAGGAGTCGCGCACCGCTTCCTCGGCCAGCGGTGGCCTGGGCATCGGGTTGGCGCTGGTGAAGAGCCTCGTCGCAGCGCACCACGGCATCGTCTCGGTGTACAGCGAAGGCCGCGGCAAGGGCAGCGTGTTCACCGTGCGCCTGCCGCTTGTGCAGTCCGCGCCCACGCCTGCTTGACGCCGCCGGCCTGCCGTAGGGCGCCACTGCCTGCCGGCGCCATTCGCTGGGAGGACGCAGACCTGTCCGACCCAGGCAGGCAGGCAG
>NZ_JACDCU010000514.1 GCF_013817365.1 Methylibium sp.
CGGAGCGTGTTCTTTCTTCCCTGATCCTGGACCAGCGCGGCGGACGCCAAGGCTTCGCCACCGCGGTGTTGACGGAACTGATGAACCTGCGCGAGTTTCACGCCGACCGCAAGGAAGGCGGCGACGGTGAAGACCCCCTGTGGACCGACAGCAGCCTGGCTATCGTGGACCGGTAGACCGGGTCTGACCTCGGGTTTGAAAGGGCCAGAAACCACGGGCCCCTCGGGGGGCCTTCTTTGCTGGCCAACAGGCACATCGGCGCGAGAAGCCGGTTCAGTTCGGTGCCAGGCTGCAGGCGCGTGAACGCGCGGGCGCGTTGTCTCGAGCATCAGTCCGGATAATTCACCGATGAATCCTTCCCTTGCGCCTGCACCTGCGGCGAGCCCACCTTCTTCCGCCGTTCGCGAGACGCCCCCCGGCCCGGCCTCCTTCAGCACGCTCGCGCTCGCCCCCGCCGTGCTGGCCAATCTGGCGCTGCTCGGCTACACGGACATGACGCCGATCCAGGCGGCCAGCCTGCCGCTCGCGCTGGCCGGCCACGACCTGATCGCCCAGGCGCAAACCGGCAGCGGCAAGACGGCGGCGTTTGCGCTGGCGTTGCTCGCCCGCCTGAACCCGCGCCGGCGCGCGGTGCAGGCGCTGGTGCTGGTACCCACGCGCGAGTTGGCCGACCAGGTCACGCAGGAGATCCGCCGCTTGGCGCGGGCCGAGGAGAACCTGAAGGTACTTGCCCTGGCCGGCGGCGCCGTGATCCGCACGCAACTCGCCAGCCTGGAACACGGCGCGCATGTCGTCGTGGGCACGCCGGGGCGGCTGCTCGATCACCTGCAGCGCGGCAGTTTGGCGCTCGATGCACTGAACACGCTGGTGCTCGACGAGGCCGATCGCATGCTCGACATGGGCTTCTTCGACGACATCGCCACGGTGGCCAAGGCTTGCCCGAAGGAGCGCCAGACGCTGCTTTTCTCTGCCACCTATCCGCCGGGCATCGTCAAGCTGAGCCAGCAGTTCCTGCGTCAGCCGAAGGAAGTGAAGCTCGTGCAGCAGCATGCCGGCGCCACCATTCGCCAGCGCTGGTACGAGGTGCGCGAGAACGAGCGGCTGCACGCCGTGTCTCTGCTGCTGGACCATTACCGCCCGGCGAGCAGCCTGGCCTTTTGCAACACCAAACAGCAATGCCGCGATCTGGTCGCCGTGCTCGCGGCCCAGGGCTTCGAGGCGCTGTCCCTGCATGGCGACCTGGAGCAGCGCGAACGCGACCAGGTGCTGGTGCAGTTCGCCAACCGAAGCTGCTCGGTGCTGGTCGCGACCGACGTGGCAGCCCGTGGCCTGGACATCGCACAGCTCGAGGCCGTGATCAACGTCGACGTGACCCCCGAGCCGGAATTGCACATCCATCGCATCGGGCGCACCGGCCGCGCCGGCGAGGCCGGTTGGGCACTGAGCCTGGCCAGCCTCGACGAGATGGGGCGCGTGGGCAACATCGAGCTGCTGCAGGGGCGCGAGTCGGAGTGGCACCCGCTCGGCGAGCTCCAGCCCAGCGGCAGCGGGAAGTTGCGTGCGCCGATGGTCACCTTGCAGATCCTCGGCGGGCGCAAGGAAAAGATCCGCCCGGGCGACGTGCTGGGCGCGCTCACCGGCGAGGCGGGCTTTGCCGCCGCGCAGATCGGCAAGATCAATGTCGTGGAGTTTTCGACCTACGTGGCGGTGGAGCGCGGCATTGCGCCCGATGCGCTGCGGCGGCTGAACGAGGTCAAGGTCAAGGGCAAGCGCGTCAAGGCGCGACGGCTCAGCGACGCGCCGGCCTGAGCGCTGCGCGGCAATCCCTGCCCTGCGCTCGGGCGGATCGATTTGCGACACTCCGGGCGTCCTGACGCAAGGAGCAACGGCGTGACTCACCGGTTCTCGACGACGATCTTTTCCGCGGTGCTGGCGCTCGGCACGCTCGCCGGGCCGGTGGCCGCGCAAACGGGTGACAAGGAAGACGCACGGCAACACGTGGCCTTCGTCGAAGATTTCGTCGGCCTTTGCGTCTCGCGCAACGGCGTGCAGATCCTGGTGAAGAACACCCATCCGAGCCGCACGCTGCGCGTGTGGCTGGACCGCTACCACATGGGCACCGGCACGGGCGACCGCTCGCGCTCGGACCTGAAGGCGGGCTCCGAACCGGAAGCGCTGGGCTGCTCGCGCAGCCTGTCCGGCCCGCAGGAGTGGCGCATCGTGCGGGCTGTGTTCATCGACTGAACGCGCTGCTTCGGCCGAAGCAGCGAGCGCAGCGCGAGCGCCTCGGTTCAGCCGCCGGCACCCGCTTGCGGACACGACTTCTTGATACCAGTGTTGCCGTTGCGACTTGAAGGCGCAGCGGCAACAAGCGTCAAATGCGCCCGCTCGAGATGCGCAATCGTGCGCACCGAAGTGCTCACTGCTGTCCAAGTTTCTGGTGGCAGCGAGAGAAGTCGCACAAACCTTGGAGAAGTCGATTCCATGATCACGAATGAACAGTTGCAAGCCGAGCCGCCCAAGCCGAGCACTGCCGGGGCATTGCTGTTCTCGCTTGCGCTGGTCGCCTGTGGCGGCGGCGGCAATGACGACCCGGCTGCCTCGGCGGCAGGTGACGCCTCTGCGAACGCTCAGGA
>NZ_JACDCU010000144.1 GCF_013817365.1 Methylibium sp.
GTACAACGCGACGAACCGCACAGCGACGCTGACACCGAGCGCCGCGCTGGCCGTGTCATCGACCTATACCGCCACCGTCAGGGGAGGAGCGAGCGATCCGCGGATCAAAGATCCGGCCGGCAATGCGCTGGCCGCCAACCTTACATGGACCTTCACCACGGCCGCGGCTGGCGGCGGTGGCGGCGGCGCGGGCTGCACGGCGCCACCCAATCCGGTGGTTGCCGAGAACTGTCTGGCCGGCAATCCGGCCAGCGAGTGGGACGTTACCGGGGTCGGCGACCCGAGCATCCAGGGCTACGCGACGCAGATCAGCGTCAACCGTGGAAGCACCGTTTCGTTCAAGGTCGACACCAGCGCGGCAGCCTACCGCTTCGACATCTATCGCTTGGGTTACTACGCAGGGTCGGGCGCCCGAAAGGTGGCGACGGCGCTACCGACGGCGACCCTGCCGCAAGTTCAGCCCGCCTGCCTGGACGCCGTCGCGACCGGGCTGGTCGACTGTGGCAACTGGGCCATCTCGGGTTCATGGGCCGTCCCCGCAAATGCCGTTTCTGGAATCTATCTGGCGCGAGTCGTGCGGGCGGACACCGGTGGCGCCAGCCACATCGTCTTCATCGTCCGCAACGATTCGAGCACCTCGGAGCTCGTGTTCAAGACCGCCGACTCCACCTGGCAGGCCTACAACGACTACGGAGGCAACAGCCTGTATGTCGGCGCGCCGGTCGGGCGTGCGTACAAGGTCAGTTACAACCGCCCCTTCAACACGCGGGGTAGTTCGTATCAGCGCGCTTGGCTGTTCGGGGCCGAGTATCCGATGGTGAGGTGGATCGAGGCGAACGGGTACGACGTCTCTTACGTCGCGACGCCTGATGTTGCCCGCTCCGGATCGTTGCTGCTCAATCACAAGGCGTTTCTCTCCGTCGGACACGACGAGTACTGGTCGAATGCCGAACGTGCGAGTGTGGAAGCTGCGCGCGGCGCAGGCGTGCACCTGGCGTTCTTCAGCGGCAACGAAATGTTCTGGAAAACACGCTGGGAGAACAGCATCGATGGCGCTGCCGTGCCGTATCGAACCCTCGTCACCTACAAGGAAACGCACGACAACGCGAAGATCGACCCCGACCCGAGTTGGACAGGAACGTGGCGCGATCCGAGGTTCTCGCCGCCTGCGGATGGCGGGCGACCCGAGAACGCTGTCACCGGCACGATCTTCAAGGTCAACTGCTGTGAGGGCTTGAACGGCGCGGGCATCGTCGTGCCCTCGGCGGAAGGCAAGTTGCGTTTCTGGCGGAACACGAGCGTAGCTTCGCTCGGTGCGGGCCAGTCCGCGACGCTCGCAGCGGGCACGCTCGGCTACGAGTGGGACGAGGATCTCGACAACGGCTTCCGTCCACCCGGGCTGATTCGGATGTCGTCGACGACGCTCAGCGGCGTCCTCGTGGCCCAGAACTACGGGTCGACATTCACCTTGGGAAGTGCGACCCACCGCCTCACGCTCTATCGCCACGCCAGCGGCGCGCTCGTGTTCGGTGCTGGCACGATACGCTGGTCTTGGGGGTTGGACGTGAATCACGATGCCGATTCGGCCACGCCCAACGTTGCGGACACACCGGACGTGCGCATGCAGCAGGCAACGGTGAATCTGTTCGCCGACATGGGTGTCCAGCCGAGGACCATGCAGCTCGGCTTGGTCGCAGCGGCGGCATCGACCGATGTGAGCGCTCCGGTTTCGACGATCACTTCACCGGCGGCCGGCGGTTCCGTTCCGCGGGGAAGCGTCACGACGATCAGCGGCACGGCAAGCGACTCGGGCGGCGGCCTGGTCGGCGGCGTGGAAGTGTCCGTCGATGGTGGCTCGACTTGGCATCCGGCCAACGGGCGCGCCAACTGGAGCTACAACTGGATTCCATCATCTGCAGGCTCGGTGACCATCAGGACGCGGGCGGCCGATGACAGTGGCAATCTCGAAACACCGTCGGCCGGTATCGCGGTGACGGTCTTGCCCACCACCCAAACCTGCCCCTGCACGATCTGGTCGCCGTTGGCCGAGCCGGCTATTGCCAGCTTTGCAGAAGCATTGCCCGTGAATCTCGGTGTGAAGTTCAGGGCCGAGCAGAATGGCTTCATCGCGGGTATCCGCTTCTACAAAGGAGCCGCCAACACAGGCACCCATGTCGGTACCCTGTGGTCCAGCGACGGCACGCCGCTCGCGACCGCCACCTTCACCAGCGAGACCGCTTCGGGCTGGCAGCAGGTCAACTTTGCCTCGCCGGTCGCGGTGACCGCGGACACCGTCTACGTCGCCTCGTATTTCGCGCCCAACGGCGGTTTCGCGGCCGACTACAGCTACTTCGCCGCTTCAGGCGTCGATAACCCGCCCCTGCAAGCACTGCAAGACGGGGTAAGCGGCGGCAACGGCGTGTTTGCCTATGCGGCTGCCACGGCATTCCCGACCCTGACCTCCCAGTCGACCAACTACTGGGTCGACGTCGTGTTCACGACCACCGGCGGATCCGCGTCCGACATCACCCCTCCGGCGGTGTCTGCGGTCACGCCCGCGAGCGGGGCGACCGGGGTCAGCACAACCTCGGTGATCACCGCCACGTTCAGCGAGAACCTCGATCCGACGACGGTCAACGCGAGCACCTTCGAACTGCGTGACGCAGCAGGCGCGTTGGTCGCCGCCGAGGTGACCTACAACGCGACGACGCGTGTTGCGACGCTGACGCCGAGCGCTGCCCTGGCCGCATCGACGAACTTCACCGCCACGGTCAAGGGCGGGTCGGCAGACCCGCGCGTAAAGGACTCGGCCGGAAACGCTTTGGCCGCCAGCAGGGTCTGGTCGTTCTCCACCGCGGCAGCCGACACCACGGCGCCTTCGGTGACAGCGACATCGCCTGCCAATGGCGCCAGCGGCGTGGGAGCAGCGGCCAACGTCACTGCGACGTTCAGCGAGGCCATGGACGCATCGACGATCGGTACGAGCACCTTCGAATTGCGCGATCCCGCCAATGCGCTGGTGGCGGCGACAGTTTCTTTCAATGCCTCCACGCGCTTGGCCACGCTCGATCCAACAACGACGCTCCCCGCGGGAACCTACACCGCAACCTTGAAAGGCGGGTCAAGCAATCCGACCGTCAAGGATGCAGCAGGCAATCCGCTCCCTGCCGACGTCACTTGGTCGTTCGCCGTCGCAGCCGCAGGAGACACGATGCCGCCTACCGTAACGGCAACCGTCCCCAGCAGCGGTGCGACGGGGGTGAGCAGAACGAACAACCTGCAGGTCACCTTCAGCGAGGGTCTGGATTCGGCGACTGTCAACACGAGCACCTTCGAGCTGCGCGATCCGTCCAACACGCTGGTGCCGATGGCGGTGACCTATAGCGCGACCAACCGTCGGGCGACGCTGAACCCGACACCAACCCTCGCCCCGCTGACGACCTACACCGTTACCGTCAAGGGAGGCGCGACTGACCCGCGCGTCAAGGATCTCGCCGGCAATGCGCTCGTCGCCACGCTGACCTGGTCGTTCACGACGCAGCCCGATACCACCCCGCCCACCGTCAGCGCGGTCTCTCCGGTCAACGGGGCCGTCTTCGTCAGCCGGACCGTCAACATTACGGCCACCTTCAGCGAAGCGATAGACGCCACGACCATCAGCACGAACACCTTCGAGTTGCGCGATCCAGCCAACACCCTGGTGCCGGCCTCAGTGACGTACAACGCGACGAATCGCAGGGCGACCCTGAATCCTGCACCCACTCTCGCCGCTGGCAGCACGTACACGGTGATTGTCAAAGGCGGCGCGACCGACCCGCGCGTGAAGGACGTGGCTGGAAATGCATTGGCCGCGAACAGAACCTGGTCATTCAGTACATCGCAATGACCGACACCGCAAGGTTGAACTCATGAAGTCCCTCGACATCGACGCGCACACAGAATCGGTGATGGCGCGTGGCTACACCGTGATACCCGGGCAGGTGAGTGCCAGCGAGATCGCATCGCTGAATGCGGCCGCCGATCGTGCGTTGGAGAAGTTCTCGCGCGTCGTTGCGGCCGGCATCAAGCCGACGCACACGCAACTCAATCCCTACGTCCGTTCGGCACGCTGCTTCTACACCTGGGACGCATCGAGCCGCGAGTTGCTGGGGCATGACACCATCCATGCATTGGCGCAGGCCGTGCTTGGCAGGCCGAGGCTTTGGGACATGACTGTTCTGGAAGCACTGCCGATGCCAACCGAGGCCGAACTGGGGCCCTTCAATTGGCACCGCGATTTTTCGGCGTCCTGCAAGGACGAGCGTCATGGCTATCTGTGGATATTCACCTGTCTGACCGATGTGACTAAGAACAACGGTGCGACTTGGGTGATCCCGGGAAGTCATCGCGACACCTCCCTCGTGCCCCCGAGCCAGACGAATGTCAGCGGTGCCAAACCCTCCAACGCAGTGCAACTCACGGCCCAGGCGGGCGACATTGTCGCGATCAACCCGGCCATGTTCCACTGCGTGGGAGAGAACCGCACAGGCAGCGGACGGCGCCTGGCTCTTGTCGGGATGTGTCGAATGGATCGCCCGCCGCTGCTCGACCATTGGTCCATTGCGGGGCCCGCGTTGCAAAAGCAGCTGCCCGACCGTGTCCGCAAGCTTTTGCGAGCCACTTATGGAGCCGCGGACGCGAGCTTTGACGTGCTGCCCGATGGTTGGACGGTCGCGAAAAGCAGTGGCGTCGAGCGGGCGTTCCGGCGAGTCTGGCGGCGCGCAGGTGCTGTCCTGTCGAAACCGGGCCGGGTCTTGCGTCTGGGCGGCGGCGCGACCCATCCATAGGCGCTGCTGACACGGCTGCATCGGCGCTCTATCGGGAGAATCGGGTGCTCGGCAAGCTCCCCGGCGGGATGCGCGACCGGAATACTGCTAGACAAGCGGGTTGGCGGTAACGCCGGCCCAGGGGCACCATTCCAGCGGGTTATCGGGGCTGACATCGGCGCGCACGCGGATGCGCTTGGCCTCGCCCAGGAACATCACATGGGTGCCCAGCAAAATCTCACCCGTCACTTCGCAGTCGAAATGAATGGGCGCTTCCCTGATGACCGGACCATAGTCGGATGGGCCGATGGTGAAGCCGCTGTTGTTGACCTTGTGCTGATCGTTGGCCAAGGAGTTGTTCCCCGCATACTTGATTCCGTCCACGACCGACGAGCTGATGTAGGGAACACTGCAGCCGAAACGCCCCGACTTGCGGATCAATTCCAACGACTTTCGCGCCGCGTAACGCTCGTTGATGCTGGCGTACGAAACGCAGGGCGCGATCGTGAAGGGCTGGCGACTGACCACGGTGGTCGATCCGCAAGGCATCAGGTTCGGCGTGCCGTCCTCCGCCCATGTCGTGATCAATCCGCAGCTAGACGGAAAGAAACACGGCCAGCGCGCTCGGTCGTTATCAACCTCGATCTGGTCTTCAGGCAGCGGCGGAAGGTGTTTGACAGCCATCCCGTCGGCCAACTCATCGAATTCGAAGGCGATGGTGTCGGCCGCCGGGAAGCTGTACTCCGGGTTGTATCCCTTTTGGTACCTGGCATCCGCCTCGCCGCGAACGGGGCGATCGACCGGGGCCGTATTGTTCAGCGCGGACCACGCCGGTAACGCGCGCCACCGAATCTGGCCGCGTCCTGTAGCGATGTCGTGTTGCAACTGAATCGCGTTGATCTCCAGAAAATAGATGCGATGGGATCCGACGTCGACCCATGGCGAGTCGTAGATCCTGCGTCCTTCGAAATCCTTCTGTGGACGGACCAGCTTCGCTTCGTACACCAGATAGGCTGGAGCCAGGATCGGCGCATTGTTCGTGACTCCCGATCGGGCGCGCAGACCGCAGGCTTCTATTCTCTGTGAGGTCAAGCTGTCCGGCGAAGACGCTATCGCGCCCAGCGCGTCATCGAGGTCTTTGCCCGGCGCCAAGAACTGCAAGGACGCCACGCCGCCTTGCTCGAGAATGTCCATGAACGTCGCTCGCGGATGGTGCCGCGACGACAGCGATTGCCGGCAAATGCTCAGCGCAACCACGTACGGGAATCGATTCACGATCGACGCGCCGACCTCGCGCTCCATTGCGCTGCGCTTGCCGTCTGTCGTCGTGACGATGCAAATCGGCGCAGGGAAAAATGCGGGCCAACGACTGTCCAGCGCGATGTCTTCCTTGCGTTCCGGCAGTTCTCGGTGGTAGTACTCACCAGCGGTATCGATGCGCCAGGCGGAATCGCTGCCCAACGGGGCCGGTGGCCACAGATGCCTGTAGGGCTGGAGCTGTTCCAGCAGACCGGCTGGCGGGTGCAGTGCGTCGGTTCGGGCGTTCATTTCTCACCTCGAGGTGTCAAGCAGAGGGATGCGAAAAGCAAGACAAGGGGCGTGCCGGGTTGCCGACAACGGTAGAACCCGCCTCGACGTCCTTGACGACAACCGCGCCCATTCCGATGACTGCGCCGTCGCCGATTTCTATGTGTTGGCGTATGACCGAGCCGCTTCCTATGTAGCAGTTGCTGCCGACCTTGACGCCGCCACTGATGATGGCGCCAGCGGCGACTGTCGTGCGACCGGCCAGGGTCGTGTCGTGACCGATGATGCAACCCGGTCCGATGGAAACCTGATCGCCGATTGTCACGTTGCCTGCCACGGACGCTCCATGGTGCATGACCACACCGTGTGCGAAGCGCGCGCGCCGAGAAACGGAGGCGTCCGGGTGAAACACGTTGGTGAAATCGGTACTTCTCAAGCCGGTGCTAGCGATTATTTCATGCAGACGGCGAGATGTGCTTTCATTCCAGATCGAGGAAATGAACGAGCAACCGGCGGCGAATTCGGTCGCTTTGGCGAGCGGGCCGAGAATCGGCATTCCCAAATAGTCGGTGCCGACCTCTCGACGGTCATCGAGAAGGCCAACGACGGCCCATGTCGGCGCTGTCTTGTTGATGGCTTCGACCGTGTCGAGCAGGTCGTAGGCGTTGCCGCCGGCGCCCAGTATCACGAGTCGCTGCAGCACGTCTTGCTTCTCGCGTCGTGCGCGCGCAGCGCGGGGCAATGCCGGCGATGACTCGACCGCGCCACCTCACAAGGCCTCGACACGATCCCGCGTGTCGGCCACGCCCGATGCCAGATTCCTGACCGCGCGCGCAACCTCTTCGCACTGATCCTGAGTCAGCTCCGCGAACATCGGCAGCGAGAGGACTTCCTTGGCGGCCCGCTCCGAGTGCGGGAACTGGCCTTCGCGGTAGCCAAGATCGGCAAAAGCCGGCAGAAGATGGATCGGCGTCGGGTAGTGAATCCCTGTCTGTATGCCTTGCGCGAGCAGCGCTTCCTGCCAGGCCTGCCTGTGAGCGGTGCGGATGGCGTAGATGTGATAGACGTGCCGGTTGTAGGGCATGGCCTTGGGCGTGGCTATGCCGCTGTCGCTCAGCAGCCGGTCGTAATGTGCCGCCGCCCCTCGACGTGCTTCGGTCCATGCTTCCAGGCGGCGCAGCTTGACGCGGAGCACGGCACCCTGGATGCCTTCCAGGCGGAAGTTGTAGCCCTTGAGGACATGGTGGTACTTCTTCTCGGCGCCCCAGTCGCGCAGCATGCGGATCGTGCGCGCGTAGTCGGGGTTGTCGGTGACGACCATGCCGCCTTCACCATAGGCGCCCAGGTTCTTGCCGGGATAGAAGCTGAAGCAGCTCATGTCGCCCATGCTGCCGGCGCGCCGCCCCTTGTATTCGGCGCCGTGCGCCTGGCAGGCATCTTCGATGACGAGCAGACCGTGCCGTTTGGCGACTTCGAGTATCGGGTCCATGTCGGCCGGCTGACCGTACAAATGCACCGGGATGATCGCCTTGGTCTTATCGGTGATCGCCGCCTCCAGCGCCTTTGCGTCCATCGTAAAGCTGACCGGATCGATGTCCACGAACACAGGTTTGGCGCCCGTGTAGTCGATGGCCGACACCGTCGCCATGAAGGTGAAGGGCACGGTGATGACCTCGTCGCCGCGGCCGACGCCGGCGGCCAGCAGCGCCAAGTGCAAGGCGCTCGTGCCGGTGTTCACGCCGATGCCCTGCTTGGCCTGGCAATAGGCGGCGAACTCCTGTTCGAAGGCCAGCACTTCGCTGCCGAGCGTGAACTGGCAACTGTCCAGGACGCCCTGGATGGCCGCGTTCACCTCTTCCTTGACGCTTTGATACTGCGCCTTGAGATCGACAAAAGGAATCACGACGTTTTCTCCCGAGATTGGATGTGGACTGTTTCTCCCCTGCGGCGCATCGACTGGCTGGCCGCCTCGATGAGCTCAACGACCCTCAGACCGAGATGCCCGTCTGTTTTGGGCACCTGCTTGTTGACGATGCAATCGACGAAGTGCTTGCCTTCGACCAGTAAGGCCTCGGTCACTGCCAGCCGCGGTGCCCACATGTCGCCGGTGCGATAGCCGACGCGCATCTCCTGAATCTTTTGCGGATCGTCGGTGAAGCTCACGCCCTTGTCGTAGACCTTGATCTTCTCGCTCGGCTCGAGGTCGTCGTAGGTGATCATCTTTTTGCTGCCACCGACCAGGATTTGCCGCACCTTGACCGGAGCGAGCCAGCTCACGTTTGCGTGAGCGATCGTTCCGGACTCG
>NZ_JACDCU010000145.1:0-512 GCF_013817365.1 Methylibium sp.
TGCGCCCGGCCAGCGCGGCGCGGCGCGCGGCGGCGGCTTCGACGAGTTCGAGCGTGTTGGTCGGCACGAGCGTGATGCGCGAGGCGCGGCCCGGCTGGTGGCCGCTGCGCCCCGCGCGCTGCAGCAGCCGCGCCACACCCTTGGCCGAGCCGATCTGCAGCACGCGCTCGACCGGCAGGAAATCGACGCCGAGATCGAGCGAGGACGTGGTCACCACCGCCTTCAGTTCACCGGCCTTCAGCGCCGCCTCGACCCAGACGCGCACCGCCTTGTCGAGCGAGCCGTGGTGCAGCGCGATCAGGCCCGCCCAGTCGGGCCGCTCGCGCAGCAGCAGCTGGAACCAGATCTCGGCTTGAGAACGGGTGTTGCAGAAGACGAGCGCCGTCGAACTCGATTCGAGCTCGGCGACCAGCGGCTCGAGCATCTGCGCGCCCAGATGGCCGGCCCAGGAGAAGCGGCCGGGGTTCGTCGGCAGGAGCGTGTCGATGACCAGTTGCTTGTCGATGCGGCCG
>NZ_JACDCU010000145.1:522-8624 GCF_013817365.1 Methylibium sp.
CCAGGCCCGGCTGCCAGCGCCGCAGCCTTGCCAGCGCGAGCTGCACCTGCACGCCGCGCTTGTTGCCGATGAGCTCGTGCCATTCGTCGACGATCACCGTGTGCACGCCGCCCAGCGTCTCGCGCGCGTTCTCGCGGGTGAGCAGCAGGCTGAGCGATTCGGGCGTGGTGATCAGCGCGGTGGGCAGGCGCCGGTCCTGCCGCGCGCGTTCGGCGCTCGGCGTGTCGCCGGTACGCAAGCCGACGCTCCAGTGCGGCGCCACGTCGGCCAGCGGCAGCGTGATCGCGCGCAGGGTGTCGGCGGCCAAGGCGCGCATCGGCGTGAGCCAGATCACCTGCAGGGCCGGCGATCCGGCGCCTGGCAGCGGCAGAGTTCGGCACAAGGCGCCGAACCACACTGCGTAGGTCTTGCCCGCGCCGGTGGTCGCATGCAGCAGGCCCGAGCGCCCGGCTGCCATGGCGGCCCAGACCTCGCGCTGAAAGGTGAACGGCTTCCAGCCGCGCGCCGCGAACCAGCCCTCGGCCGGCTCGTTCACGGCGGCCCGGGCCATGGCGCGCTGACGATCCAGCCTTCGAGCCGATCGCGCTGCGGCGGCAGGCCGTGCTCGGGCTGCGCGCTTGCCCAGGCTGCCTGCACGAGGCACAGCACGGCATCGAGCCGGTCGGCCGTGGCGTCGGCCACCAGGTCGTCGCGCTGCGCGTGGCTGAGCTTCAGGCGCAGGCCGAGGCGGCTGCGGCCCTGCTCGAGCGCATCGACGATGTCCTTGCGCGCGATCAGGCGCTCGGCCGTCTGGCGCGCACGGTCGTCGCTCTTGTAGGAGCGCGCACCGATCAGCTCGCGGGCCAGCAAGCCGGGGTAGCCCTCCAACGCCACGCGCTGCGGATCGCCCTCGTGCAGCCCGGCAAGGGTGACACCGGCGGCGACGAGCCGCGGCACGCCGGCATGCAGCATGAAGGCCACCGGCGGATTGACCCACTTCATCGACGGGCTCGATCCCGCCGGCGCGTCGCAGCCCCGGTGCGCGAACTTCGCGCCCACCGGCCGCGCTGCGCAAAAGGCAGCGAAGGTGCTGCGGATCTCGGTGCGCGAAAGCTGCGCGTAGTGCTGCATCAGGCCGGGCCAGTCGCTCGGCCAGCCGAGCGATTCGACCAACTCGCGCGGCAGGCCGAAAGGCAGGTCGAAGGCCCCGAGCCAGGGCCCGGGTCGCCCCAGCACGACGTCGAAGGCCTCGAAACTGGCCGCGGCCTCGATGCCGCCCAGGCGCAGCAGCGTGCCGTGCCGGCTGCCGTGGGCGATGGTGATGGGCTTGCGCCGTGTTGGCGCGCTGGTGAAATCGACGCCCAGCAGCCGCAGCGGGGCGGCGTGGGTCGTGTCGGCGACAGGAAGCCCAGGCATGCTGCTCAGCCCAGCGCCAACGCCGCGACGCCCAGGGCGATGCACAGCGCACCGGCCAGCCGGGCCCGCACGTCGCCCTCTCCGAGCAGCCGCCCGCCGAGCAGCGCGGCGAACAGCATCGATACCTCGCGCGCCGGCGCCACGTGCGAGAGGGGCGCAAGGCGCAGTGCATACAGAACCATGACGTAGCTCAGCGGGCTGAGCACCGCGACCACCAGCGCCCAGCGCCAGGTGGCGCGCCAGGCCGCGCGCGTGGCGGCCACGTCGCGCAGCGCATACGGCAGCGAGAACGGAATACGCAGCAGGTTGCCGAAGTAATCCACGAGCAGGGGCGACATGGCGAGCACCACGACCGCGTAGCCGTCGATCACCGTGTAGGCCGCGATGCACACGCCCGTGGCCGCGCCGTAGGCAATGCCGCGCTGCACCCGCAGCCGCCGGTGCGCGTCACCCTCGGCGCCGCGCAGTTCGCGCAGCAGGCGCGGGCCCCCGGCGATCAGGAACACGCCGAAGGCGACCCCGGCCACACCGGCCACGCCCAGGTGCGAGAGCGTCTCGCCGAGCACCAGCACGGCGGCCAGTGAACTGAGCAGCGGCCCGGTGCCGCGCGCCACCGGATAAACCACGGTGAGATCGGCAGCGCGGTAGCCGCGCAGCAGCAGCGTGAAGTAGGCGACGTGCGTTGCGGCGCTGGCCACGATAAAGCCCCATTCGAGCCACCCCCAGTGCGGCAGCACGCCCCAGGCGGCCCAGAGGCCCACCGGCGACCACAGCACCGTGACCATCAGCGCGGTGAGCAACATGAAGCGCTGGTCGCCGCCGGCATGCTTGGCCGCCAGGTTCCACAGCGCGTGGAAGACAGCGGCGGCAAGGACGAGGGCGAGGGCGGGCAGCGGCACCGGGCGAGTCTAGAGGCGTGGCCCGGTCGGCATCGCCGCAAGCACCGGCGTCCGCCGCGATCAGAACGTCATCGGTATGCGCACGGTGAGCGTTGCGCCTCGGCCGTGGTGAGGCCATCACGGACACCGGAATCAACCTCTTGGCGCTTGACCCATTCCAACAGTGTCTGCGGCACGCAGCCGATCTTCGGCGCCATCGACTCGACGGCCGCCCACAGCGATGTGTACTCCCCCGGTGCTTCTGAACCATGCGCGCTGCGCGCTCGCGGACCTCAGGTGAAAACTTGTTCGACTTGTTCATGGCTCCATCTTCTCAAGCGTTGGAGCCTCCTCAAAACCCGGGGCGGTTCAAGCCGACTCGGCGCAGGTCCGAGATTCAAGGCAATGTCGTGCGTTTCGCCCCAGCGGATCAGAACGCCTGCCGGAACTTGACCCCGACGAGCCAGCTACGCGGCGAGGCCGTCTCGAAGAAGCGACCGTTGCCTTCGTTGACGATCACGCTGCCGGCGTACTCGCGGTCGAACACGTTGTCCACACGAACCAGCGCGTCGATGCGGCTGCCTTCGCCCAACTGCCAGCGCTGCGCAGCGCGCAGGCCGAACGTGCTCCAGCCGGAAGCGAAATCGGTGTTGCGGTCGTTGACGGCGGTTTCGGCCTGGGCGCGCAGCTCGGCGGCCAGTTCGGTCGTGTTGTTGCTGAACGGTCGCCATGCCAGTTCGGCGAACGCACTGCGCGGACTGGTGCCGCCGATGCGGTTGCCGGACGGCACCACGGCCTGGTTGTCGGGATTGGCGTCGTTGCACGGCGCGCCCGTGCAGGTCAGGAAGTCGTCGTCGTAGGTGGCCGAGAGCCAGGTGAGCGCCAGCGCGGTGCGCCATTGGCGGTTGATGGTCCAGCCGGCGCCGACTTCGGCGCCGCGCCGCGTCGTCGAGCCGACGTTCTGAAAGCTGGAGCGGCCGCCGGCGTTGGTGGCCACGCCGATCTCGTCGTCGGTGCGGGCCTCGAACAGGGCGACGTCGAGCGCAAGGCCGCGCGCGTCGTTGCGCCACTTGGCGCCGATCTCGATCTGCTTGCTCTTTTGCGCATCGAGCGCGCTGTTGAAGCCGCCGCCGGCGTCGGGCCGGTAGGCCAGCTCGTTGAAAGTGGGCGACTCGAAACCGCGACCGGCGCTGGCGTAGAAGTTCCAGTCCGCAAGGCCGCGCCACTGGATCGCCGCGACCGGATTGGTGTAGCGGTAGCGCAGTGAGCCGGAGTCGTCGCCGTTGGCGCCGACGATGTAGTTGTCGTCGGCTTCGAAGCGCACGTTGCCGCGGCGCACGCCGAGCGTGGCAAGCCAGTTCTTCGCGAACTCCAGTTCGCCTTGCGCATAGATGTCACGGCTGCGGACCGTGTTTTCTTCGTCGCGGCGCAGTCGGCCCGTCACGCCTTGTTGTGTGGGCGCGGTCGGGTCGCCCGTGAAGTTCTCGAAGCCGCGGCGGTCTTCGCTGCTTTCTTCCAGCGCCGCGCCGGCGACGAGCTGTGCCGCGCGCTCGCCGGGCAGCGTCCAGCGCCAGATCAGCCGGCCGTCGAGGCCCTTGTAGTCGCGGTCGAAATCGATGACGCCGCCGGGTTGCCGTGGGGCGGTTTGCGCGCTGGGCGGAATCGACTGCCACTGCGTCACCGAACGCTGACCCACATAGCCGGTCAGCGCGCTTTCTTTCAGCGTGCCCAGGTTCTCGAAACGGTGCCGCCAGGTGGCGCCGAGCTGCTCCTGGCGGGCGATCTTGCGAACGTCGAAGGCGGTCGCGTTGGGAATCGTCTGGTACGGATCGTCATTGAACTGGTCGCGGTCCAGCCCCTGCGGGTCATCGGCCGGCTGGTCCAGGCTGTTGAGCGAAACGACCACGGTGTCGCGCTCGCCGGTCCAGCCGAGCCGCAGGTTGGCGAGCGTGCGGCGGGCGCCGCTGTGCGGCCGGAAGCCATCGATCTCGAAGTGGCTGGCGCCGAAGCGCAGGTCGAAGCCGCGGCCCGGGGTGTCGCCGAAGGGCGCCTGCACGGTGACCCGTCCCTGGCGCAGGCCGAAACGGCCGACATCGGCGGCGAGCTCGCCGAAGCGCTCGCGCACGGGCTGGCTGATCAGCGAAATGACGCCCCCCGAGCTGTTGCCGTAGAGCGCCGAGAACGGCCCGCGCAGCACCTCGATGCGCTGGGCGCCGGCGAGGTCGAAGTGCGCCACCTGGCCCTGGCCGTCGGGCATGGTCGCCGGAATGCCGTCGCTGTAAAGGCGCAGGCCGCGCACGCCGAAGGTGGAGCGCGCACCGAAGCCACGCGAGTTGATCTGCAGATCCTGGGCGTAGTTGTTGCGGTTGTTGACGGTCAGGCCGGGCACGCGGGCCATCACTTCCGACAGGTTGACCATCGGGCCGGCCTCGCGCAGCGTTTCGGCGTCGACGATGTCCACCGAGTAGGGCGTCTCGAAGGCCCGCTGCTCGAAGCCGCTGCCGGTGATGACCACCGGCGTGAGCGTGGCACCAGACGCCGCGGGCGCCGGGGCCGGCGCGCCCTGGGCCCACGACGCCGGCGCGGCGGCGGCTAGGGCGCAGGCAAGAACGACCGGCTTGACCTGCCGGAAGAAAGCGGGGCACAGGGCAGGCGGCATGAAAGTTCTCGGGAGTTGCGCGACAGGGCGCGCACTCTATCTCGCCGCCACGGCGCTCCCTATAGAGAAAATCTGCAAACGGCGCGGGGGCTGCTCCCTCTCTGATATGAGAGGGCGTTGGTCTTGCTTCCTCTACTTCGCGGACAGGGGAAACGAGAAGGTCCTCTCCCGGCCGGAGAGAAAAATCAGGAGGCAGCCGCGGCGTTCAGCCGAAAGGCCTGCAGCACCTCGGCCAGGCGCAGCGCCTGGTCCTTGAGCGACTCCGCCGCCGCGGTCGATTCTTCGACCAGTGCGGCGTTCTGTTGCGTCATCTGGTCGAGCTGGCCGACCGCGGTGGTGACCTGACCGATCTCGCCGCTTTGCGAGGCCGTGGTGGACGTGATCTCACCGATCATCTGCGAGACCCGCTTCACGCTGGCGACGATCTCGCTCATCGTCTGCCCGGCATCGGCGACCAGGCGGGTGCCCGAGTCCACCTTCTCCACACTCGCGCCGATCAGCGCCTTGATCTCCTTGGCGGCGTCGGCGCTGCGCTTGGCCAGGCTCCTGACCTCGGCCGCCACCACTGCGAAGCCCCGGCCCTGTTCGCCCGCCCTGGCCGCTTCCACGGCCGCATTGAGCGCCAGGATGTTGGTCTGGAAGGCGATGCCGTCGATCGTGCCGATGATGTCGGCGATCTTCTTCGAGCTGGCGTTGATGTCCTGCATCGTCGTCACCACCTGTGCGACCACCGCGCCGCCCTTGGCGGCCGTCGCGCTGGCCGAGCCGGCCAGGGTGTTGGCCTCGCGCGCCGCGTCGGCGCTCTGGCGCACGTTGCCGCTGAGTTGCTCCATCGAGGAAGACGTCTGCTGCAGGCTGCTCGCCGCCTGCTCGGTGCGGCTGGACAGATCCTGGTTGCCGGTGGCGATCTGGCTGCTGGCGGTGGAGATGGAATCGACCGACGCGCGTACCGTGCCCATGGTCGTGAGCAGGCGAGCCCGCATGCCTTCGACCTCGCGGATCACGTCGCCGATCTCGTCGCGCTGCTCGCTGTGGAAGCGCTGCGTGAGATCACCCTCGGCCACCGCATGCACTGCGCGCTGCAATTCGCGCAACGGCCACGCGATCGAGCGGCGCATCATGAAGAACAGACCCAGGCCCATGCCCACGGCGGCCAGGCCGAGCAAGCCCCAGAACGGAATCAGAGTGGCCCAGTGTGTCGCCATGGCCTGGCGGTCCGACACCTCCGAGATCACCCACAAGCCGGTGGCTTCGCTCTTGCGCAGCACGGCCCAGGCGTCCGTGTGACCGGGCTCCAGCAGGCCGGGCGACTTCATCACCAGTCCGCTTTCGGCCTGGGCCAGCGTCTCGAAGAAGGCTTCGCTGCCGGGGAAGGCTTCGCCGAGCTTCTTGCCCTTGGCCTGCGGGTGCATCACGACGGTCGCGTCGCCCCACGCCTTCTTCGGGTCGATGACGTAGACGCCGCCGGTGTCGAAGAAGCGAATGCCCGCGACCAGTTTTTCCAGCGAGGCGTTGAAGGCGGCAGTGTCGAAGCCGATGTACAGGATGCCGATCACCTTGCCATCGGCGGCCTTGATCGGCTCGTAGCGCGTCATGTAGGGCTTGCCGAACAGCACGGCCGGGCCGGTGTAGGTCTTGCCGGCCAGCATGAGCGGGTAGGCGGGATGCGTCTTGACCAGCAAGGTGCCCATCGCGCGCTCGCCGTTCTCCTTCTTCAGCGAGGTGGTGACGCGCTTGAAGTCGTCGCCCACGCGCATGAAGACCGTCGCGTTGCCGCCGGTGTTCTTGGCGAAGTTGTCGACCGCGGTGAAGTTGTCGTTGAGCGCCCAACCCCAGTTCTTGATCTCGCCGGCGGCCTCGTCGAGTTCGAAGTCGGGTCCGAATTCGCTCTTGAAGCTGACGAAGAACTTGTCCACCGACACGCGCGCGGTCAGGTCGAAGGCGTCCATCGCATCGGCTACCGACTGCGTCTTGTCGCCGACCCACACGACGACGCGCTCGTGCGCGTGGTTGGTGAACAGCACGCTCATCACGCCGCAGATCAGCATCAGCACCGCGAACAGCGTGGCGCTGCCGATCACGGAGATGCGGCGGGCGACCGAGCCCTGGCTTGCTTGATTCGTTTGCATGGAAATCCCAGTTTCACAATCTTCGATTCGGTCGCGCCGCCCGGCGCGCCCCGAGGACACACCGCGTCTCAGACCACCGCTTCGATCACGCCGAGTTCGTCGCTCGTCATCAGCAGCTCGATGTCCACCAGGATCAGCATGCGTTCGGCGATGCTGGCAATGCCCATCAGGTAGCTGGTGTCGACCACGCCGCAAATCGCCGGCACGGGCTTGATGCTGTCTTCGGGAAGCTGCAGCACGTCGCTCACCGAATCGACCACCGCGCCGATGACCCGGCCACGCACGGCCAGCACGATTACCGCGGTGATGGGCGTGATCGAGGCCTCGCAGCCGAACTTCACGCGCAGGTCGATCACCGGCACGATCACGCCGCGCAGGTTGATCACGCCGCGCACGAAGTCGGGGGCATTGGCGATGCGCGTGGGCGGCTCGTAGGAGCGGATTTCCTGAACTTTCAGGATGTCGATGCCGTACTCCTCGCCGCCGAGACGAAAGCTCAGGTACTCGCGGCCCGGCTTGGCACCCGCGCCCGCGCCCGCGGCCTTGCGGCGGGTTTCGGGGCGGGCTTCGACGCGGGCTGGCGAAGAAGCGTCGGCGCGAGCCACTGGCGTGGCGTCTTGGATCGTGTTCATGGCTGAAGGTCTCCCGGTGAATTAAGGGCGGTCGGCGTCAGAAGGATTCCCACTCGCCGGTGGTCGCCGCCGCGAGCACTGCCGTCGGCTTGGCAGCCGGCGCAGCCGTCGTTGAGGTTGCACCGGGCGTCGCCGGCTTTCGTGCCGGCAGCACGGCGGCGGACGGCTGCCGCGCGGCGTGCTGCACGCGGGCGATCAGTGCGCTGGCCTGATGCCGGGCCGGCGGGGTGGTAGAGAAAGCGGCGCTGGCAAGGGCCGCGGGCGCGTCCGCGTCGATCCGAAAGACCGCCACGCTGGCCTGCAGGCGATGCGCCTGCTCACGCAAGCTCTCTGCCGCCGCGGTCGATTGCTCGACCAGCGCGGCGTTCTGCTGCGTCATCTGGTCGAGCTGCGTGACGGCGGTGTTGAC
>NZ_JACDCU010000146.1 GCF_013817365.1 Methylibium sp.
GCCGTGCAGCCCGCATCGCTGCAGGTTTACGAACTCCACAACGGCGTCAATCAACGCCGAACGGCACCACGACCCTGTCAACGGGCTGTCATAGTCATGCAACTCATTGATTTCAAACAATTTTTTTTTGCTCATTGTGTGAGCAATCTGTTCCGAGCCTTGATCGGCGTGCATTGCAGGCCGGCTCGACCCTGGTTGCCCACAAAGTTGCCCACAGCAACGGTGGATGGTTGAAACGGCGCGGACCGTGCAACCTGTCCTCGGCACCGCGAATACCGGAGGCCATAATCCCGGCGGCTTGCCCCTGGCCCAGGAGACCGCCTTTTGTTTTCGATAATACAAGCCGCTGGCTGGCCGATCTGGCCGCTGATTGCCTGCTCCATCATCGCCGTGGCCCTCGTCATCGAGCGTCTTTCCAGTTTGCGTGCCGTGCGCGTCAGCCCTCCGCGCCTGCTCGACGAGGTCATCTCGGTAAGCAGCAAGCATCTGCCGGCGCCGGAGGTGGTCAACAAGCTTGCCGCCAATTCGGCAATGGGCGGCGTGCTGGCCTCCGGGCTGCGCTCGGTGATCGGCGAGCCACGCATCACCGAGGAAGGCCTGCGCATCGCCTTCGACACGGCCGGGCGCGGCGCCGTCCATCGGCTGGAGCGCTACCTCAACACCCTGGGCACCATCGCTTCGGCCGCGCCGCTACTCGGCTTGCTGGGCACGGTGATCGGCATGATCGAGATCTTCGGCTCGCAATCGCCGACGGGTGGCAACCCGGAGCAGTTGGCGCGCGGCATCTCGATTGCGCTGTACAACACCGCCTTCGGCCTAATGGTTGCGATTCCGGCGCTCATGTTCTACCGCTACTTCCGAGGGCGGGTCGACGAGTACGCAATCGAACTGGAGCAGGCCGCCGAGCGCATGGTGCCGCACCTGATGCGCTTTACCGCGCAGGCAAAGTGACGCGCAAACCGAGAGAACGGCCATGGCGATGAATTTCCGCCACCGCGGCAAGGAAGAACCGGAGATCAACCTGATCCCGTTCATCGACGTCCTGCTGGTGGTGCTGATTTTCCTGATGCTGTCGACCACCTACTCCAAGTTCACCGAACTCAAGGTGAACCTGCCGGTGGCCGACGCCCAGCGGGCGCGGGACTATCCCAAGGAAATCATCGTAGGCGTAGGCAGCGATGGCCGCTACACCGTCGGCGGCCAGTCGGTGGCCGGCCGCGACGTGCAGTCGGTCGCTGCCGCGCTTTCGGCTGCTGCCTCGGGCGACCTGCAGCGCGTGATCATCATCTCGGCCGATGCCAGTGCAGCGCACCAGAGCGTGATCAACGTGATGGACGCGGCGCGCCGTGTCGGCCTGCAGCAGCTGACGTTCGCCACACAAACCGGCCGCAACGGCGCGGGCGCTGAAGCCAGCCCGCCGGCCGCCACGGATTGAGCGCTCCGGGCGCGTGCCCGACGGCGCGCGCTTGCCTGGAAGCCAAAATCACCGCCGCCTGGCTGCACCGCGGCGCCTTGGCCAGTGCGCTGTGGCCCGTGTCCCTTCTCTACCGTGGTCTGGTGGCCCTGCGCCGCCTCGCCTACCGTCTGCGTCTGTTGCGCAGCGCCCGACTCGCACGGCCGGTGCTGGTGGTCGGCAACCGGGTTGCGGGCGGTGCCGGCAAGACGCCGACCGTCATCGCGCTGCTCGCCCATTTGCAGGCGCAAGGCTGGCGGCCGGGCGTGGTCTCGCGCGGCTACGGCCGCAGCGCTCATGGCCTCGTGGCGGTGACGACCGCTACGCCGCCGCAGGCCGCTGGGGACGAGCCGCTGCTGATCCGCCTGCGCAGCGGCGTCCCCGTGGTGGTGGGCGCTGACCGGGTTGCCGCCGCCCGCGCGCTCCTCGCCGCCTACCCCGAGGTGGACCTGCTCGTCTGTGATGACGGGCTGCAGCACCTGCGGCTGCAGCGCGATGTCGAAGTGGTGGTGTTCGACGCGCGAGGCGCGGGCAACGGCTGGCTGCTGCCGGCCGGGCCGCTGCGCGAACCCTTGACGGCGCAGAGCGCCGCAGCCACGAGCCTGCTGCTCTACAACGCGCCGGAACCCAGCACCTCGCTGCCAGGCTTCGTGGCGCAGCGCAGCCTGACGGGTGCCGTCATGCTTGACGACTGGTGGCGCGGCCGGCCGGCCACGGCAGCCTGCCTGAGCGCGCTGCGCGGCCGGTCACTGTGGGCGTGCGCGGGCGTCGCCCAGCCACAGGCTTTTTTCGCGCTGCTGCGCGCCCAGGGGCTGGCCTTCGAGGCGCTCGCACTGCCCGATCACTCGGCCCTGGACATGCTGCCCTGGCCCGCGGATGCGTTCGATGTGATCGTCACCGAGAAGGACGCGGTCAAGCTGACCGCCGAGCGCGTGGCCCGCGAGCGGCCGGCGACGAAAGTGTGGGTGGCGCCATTAGACTTCTCGCCGGAGCCGGCCTTTCTCGCCGCGCTTGATGCCGCACTGGCACCGCATCGCCGCGTCGCCCGAGCCGAAGGATGAGCATGGACACCCGTTTGATGGCGCTCCTCGTGTGCCCGATCTGCAAAGGGCCGCTGACCCACGAGCACGGCCAGCACGAACTGCACTGCGCGGCCGACCGGCTCGCGTTCCCGATCCGCGACGGCATTCCGGTGATGCTCGAGGCAGAGGCGCGTGCCCTCGACGACGCGCCGCCGCCCGCCGGCCCCCTGTCTGCAGCGTGAACAAGCCGCCCCGGCAAGTCGACGTCGACGCGGGTCGGTCGCTCCACATCCAATGAGTTTCACGGTCCTCATCCCCGCCCGACTGGGCTCGACACGTCTGCCGGACAAACCGTTGGCCGACATCGGGGGGCGACCGATGGTCGTGCACGTGGCCGAGCGTGCCGCGCGCAGCGGCGCCGCCCAGGTGGTGGTTGCTGCCGATGACGAACGCACCGTCGCGGCCTGCGCGGCGCACGGCGTGCGTGCGCTGTTGACCGCCCGGGACCACGCCACGGGCAGCGACCGGCTGGCCGAGGCCTGCGCCCTGCTCGGGCTCGACGGTGAGCAGATCGTCGTCAACGTGCAAGGCGACGAGCCGCTCATCGAGCCGGCGTTGATCGGGGCCGTGGCCGCACTCCTTGCCGCGCGCGCGGACTGCGTAATGGCAACGGCTGCCCATGCGATCGAGGATGCGGCCGAGTTCGTCAATCCGAATGTGGTCAAGGTGATCTGCGATGCGCAGAACCGCGCGCTGGTCTTCTCCCGCGCGCCGCTGCCCTGGTGGCGCGACGGTTATGCGCACGGGCTCGGCGCGGCCACCGCACTGAGCGCGCCGGCGCCGCTTCGCCACGTTGGTCTCTACGCCTACCGGGCCGCCTTTCTGCGCCGTTATCCGAGCTTGCCGCCAAGCCCGCTGGAGGCGATCGAGTCGCTCGAACAGTTGCGCGTGCTCTGGCACGGCGAGCGCATCGCGGTGCACGTGAGCGCGGTGCGGCCGGGCCCCGGCGTCGACACGCCGCAGGATCTGGAGCGCGTGCGCGCGCTCGTCCAAGCGCAGCGCTGAACGGCCTTGCGGGGGCCGGCTGCAGCAGGGCTGCGTGTTATCCTGATTTGATCGCGCAACGCGGTTTTCGACCCCAAAAACAAGAGACAAACTGCGCTGCCGTCACCTCGCGCGACGCGCCAAGCGCGGTCCCCCAAAGAGACGAGGAACTCGCATGCGATTGATTCTGCTGGGAGCGCCCGGCGCCGGCAAGGGCACCCAGGCCGCCTTCATCTGCAAGAAGTTCGGCATCCCGCAGATCTCCACCGGCGACATGTTGCGCGCCGCCGTCAAGGCCGGCACCCCGCTGGGCATCGCGGCCAGAAAAGTGATGCACAGCGGCGGCTTGGTCGGCGACGACATCATCATCGGCCTGGTCAAGGAACGGCTCGCTCAGGCCGATTGCGCCAACGGCTTTCTGTTCGACGGTTTCCCGCGCACCATTCCGCAGGCCGACGCGATGAAGGTCGCCGGCGTCAAGCTCGACGTGGTGCTCGAGATCGACGTTCCCGACGAAGCGATCATCGAGCGCATGAGCGGGCGGCGCGTGCATGTCGCCTCGGGGCGCACCTACCACCTGAATTACAACCCGCCCAAGGTAAACGGCCTCGACGACGTGACGGGCGAGCCGCTGATCCAGCGCGACGACGACCGCGAGGCCACCGTGCTCAAGCGCTTGCAGGTCTACCAGAGCCAGACCCGCCCGTTGGTCGATTACTACGCGTCATGGGCCGCCACCGGCGATGCCGCCGCGCCGCTATATCGCAAGATCTCGGGCCTCGGTAGCGTCGAGCAAATCACCACGCAGGCGCTGGCTGCGCTCGGCTGAGCACGCAGCATCTGTCCGGGGCCGCTGCGGCGGCCTTTTTTCATCCTTCAGCCATCGACACGGAGCAAGCCATGGACATCGCAGGCAAGGTCTTCATCGTCACCGGCGGCGCCTCAGGGCTGGGGGAAGGCACGGCGCGCATGCTGGTGCGTGAAGGCGGGCAAGTGGTCATCGCCGATCTGCAGGCCGACAAGGGCGAAGCGCTCGCGCAGGAGCTCGGCGCGAGCTTCATAAGGTGCGACGTGGCGAGCGAAGCCGACGGCCAGGCAGTGATCGGCAAGGCCGTTGCGCTCGGCAAGCTGGTGGGTCTGATCAATTGCGCGGGCATCGCGCCCGCAGTGAAAACGGTGGGCAAGGAGGGTGCGCACCCGCTGGCCGTCTTCAGCAAGACCATCACGGTCAACCTGATCGGCAGCTTCAACATGATCCGCCTGGCCGCCGAGGCGATGAGCACGAACGAAGCCGAGGCGACCGGTGAGCGCGGCGTGCTGATTTCCACCGCGTCGGTGGCGGCCTACGACGGCCAGATCGGCCAAGCCGCCTACGCTGCCAGCAAGGGCGGCGTGGTCGGCATGACATTGCCGATCGCGCGCGATCTGGCCCGCTCCGGCATCCGCAATATGACCATCGCGCCGGGCATCTTCGGTACGCCGATGCTGTTCGGCATGCCGCAGGAGGTGCAGGATGCCCTGGCGGCCAGCGTGCCCTTTCCCTCGCGCCTGGGCCGCCCCGACGATTACGCAAAGCTGGTGAAACAGATCATCACCAACGAGATGCTCAACGGCGAGGTGATCCGCCTGGACGGGGCGATCCGTCTCGCGCCGCGTTGAACGCCGACCGACACCCCGGGATCGCTAGACTCGCCGCGTGATCCCGCAGCCTTTCATCGACGCACTGCTCGACCGTGTCGACATCGTCGAAGTCGTCGGGCGCCATGTCGAGATCAAGCGTGCGGGGAAGGATTTCCGCGGCCTGTGCCCTTTCCATGCCGAGAAATCGCCGAGCTTCTACGTTATCCCTGCCAAGCAGTTCTATCACTGCTTCGGCTGCGGAGCCCAGGGCTCGGCCCTTCGCTTCCTGACCGAACATGTGGGACTCGATTTTCCGGAGGCCGTGCGAGACCTTGCCCAGAAGGTGGGCATGACCGTGCCCGAGGACGACAGCACGCCCGAGGAGCGCGAACACGCCCGCGCCCAGAAGGAGCGCCACGCCACCTTGACCGAAGTGCTGAGCAAGGCGGGCGAGCACTGGCGCAAGCAACTCAAGGCCAATGAACGCGCGATCGGCTACCTCAAGGGCCGCGGCCTGACCGGCGACATCGCCGCGCGCTTCGGCATGGGCTACGCACCCGAAGGCTGGCGCGGGCTGGCTAGCGTCTTTGCGCGGTACGACGATCCGCTACTGAGCGAATCCGGATTGGTCATCGTGCAGGGCGACGAAGGCCCCGAGCAGAAACGCTATGACCGTTTCCGCGACCGCATCATGTTTCCGATCCGCTCGGTGCAGGGCGAGATCGTCGGCTTCGGCGGGCGCGTGCTCGACCAGGGCGAGCCCAAGTACCTGAATTCGCCGGAGACGCCGGTGTTCGTGAAGGGGCGCGAACTCTACGGCCTGTACGAGGCGCGCCAGGCGCTGCGCGAGCGCGGCTATTGCTTGGTGGTCGAAGGCTACATGGACGTGGTGGCGCTGGCACAGCTCGGTTTTCCCAACGCAGTGGCCACTCTGGGCACCGCCTGCACGGCCGAGCATGTTCAAAAGCTGCTGCGCTTCACCGATCGCATCGTCTTCAGCTTCGACGGCGACGCCGCGGGGCGCCGCGCCGCCGGCCGTGCGCTCCAGGCCGCCCTGCCGCATGCCGGCGACACGCGCGGCGTTAAGTTCCTGTTCCTGCCGCCCGAGCACGACCCGGACTCCTTCGTGCGCGAGCACGGCGCCGCGGCGTTCGAGCACTGCGTGCAGCAGGCTGTGCCCTTGTCGCGCCAGCTCGTTGAAATGGCGCGCGAAGGCTGCGATCTGGGCAACGCCGAAGGCCGTTCGCGCATGCTCGCGCAGGCGCGGCCGCTGTGGGCCGCCTTGCCGGATGGGGCGCTGAAGCGTCAGTTGCTGAACGATCTGGCCCGCCAAGGTGGCGTCGAAGTCGGCGATCTCGACGAACTCTGGCCGCGCGCCGGCGGCCCGATGGCTCGCGGCGCCGCCGCAGCGCCGAAGACCGTCACGGCACGCCGGCCCCCACCGGGCCGGCGGCCGTTGCGGGCGACCGCCAGTTCGCTGGATCGGGCGGTCGCCTTACTCGTGGCCCGCTCGGATCTGTGGGAGCGGCTGGACTCCGAGGCGCACGAGCTGCTGTCGCAGGTGCAGCCTCCGCATGGCGAGTTCTTCTGCTGGCTCGAGCGTCGCGTCCACGACGAAGGGGCGCTTTCGCCACAGACCCTGCTCGGGGAAATGCGAGCGGACGGGGGCGAGCCGGCGCTGGCCCACCTGGCCGAGCGGCTGGCCGCGCTGCACGAGATGCCGAGCGGCGAAACAACGGTTGCCGAGCTGGAAGTGATCGTCTGCCGGGTCCGCCTGGACGCCCTGGAGCGGGAACTCGAGGGCATGACTTCCCTGGCGGCGCCCTCGCCGGAGCAGTTGGCGGCGATCCGGCAGACTCGGGCCGAGGCCAACGCCCTCAAGATCCGACTGAGCTCGCAGGCGGTCATGCCGGCCAACTGATTGCTTTGACGATCGCTTTGACGCCCCGGCATTCTTCGCCGATAATCGCAGGCTAGTCAGATGCGGCAAGAGTGAGCGCAGCACCTCCGGGCCCCGGCCACCCTTGATAAGGGTCATAACAGGCCAACCTTCCCCGCAAGGGCTGCAACCTTCAAGGACACTCACGCGAGCTTGCCCGCCGACGCCTGCCGCTGCATGTGCCCCTCCGGGCACCAGCGGTCCGACCTCATCAGCGCGGCGCCGCAGGGCCTGCGTACGCAGCCGTCGGCGCAAGGTGCGCGGCCTGTAGCCCCCGAGACAACCATCTTCCAAGGAATCGCATGACCGCGAAGAAGAGCGCTCCCGTCCCTGCGAGCAAGCCCAACAAAGCGGCTCCTGCCGCTCCTGCCGACAAGCTCGCCGCCAAGGCCGTCGAGTCCAAGCCGCTCAAGAAGTCGGCCGGCGCCTCCGCGCCCGCCGTCGCGGTCAAGGCGAGCGCCAAGCCTGCGGCAAAGGGAACAAAGGCAGCGCCAGCCGGCAAGCCGGCGGTCAAGCCCGACAGCGCTGCTGAAAATCCGGCCCGCAAGGGCAAGGCGGTTGTGGGCAAGACCGCCACGCCGGTGATCGATGAGGACTTGTCCGACATCGAGGCCGATCTGGAAGGCGAAGTCGAGACGGTCGCTGAAGACACGACCGAAGACAAGGTCAAGGCCAAGCCGCTGCGCATGAAGGTTTCGCGCGCCAAGGAGCGCGCGCTGATGCGCGAGTTCGGCCTGGACGAGACGGCGCTGACCGAAGACGAAGTCGCCAAGCGTCGTCAGGAGCTCAAGACGCTCATCAAGATGGGCAAGACGCGCGGTTTCCTGACGCACCAGGAGATCAACGATCACTTGCCGGAAAAGCTCGTCGAAGCGGAGATCCTCGAGGCCATCGTGTCGATGCTCAACGACATGGGCATCGCCGTGTACGAGCAGGCCCCGGATGCCGCCACCCTGCTGATCGCCGGCGCCTCCACCGGCACCTCGACTGACGAAGAAGCCGAGGAAGAGGCCGAGGCTGCTCTCTCCACGGTGGACTCCGAGTTCGGCCGCACCACCGACCCGGTGCGCATGTACATGCGCGAGATGGGCACGGTGGAACTGCTCACGCGCGAAGGCGAGATCGAGATCGCCAAGCGCATCGAAGGCGGTCTGCAGGCCATGATGCTGGCGATCAGCGAATCGCCCACCACCATCGCCGAGATCCTGGTGCTGGCCGACAAGATCCGCGCCGGCGACATGCAGATCTCCGAAGCCGTCGACGGTTTCGTCTCCAACGAGGAAGCCGACGACTATGTGGCCGAGGAAGACTTCGACGAGTTCGACGAGGAAGACGACGACGACGGCCAGGGCGGCTCCAAGGCGCTGACCAAGAAGCTCGAGGAGTTGAAGACCCAGGCCCTCGTCAAGCTCGACGACCTGCGCAGCCACTTCGAGCGCATGCGGCGTGCCTACGAGCGCGACGGCTACAAGTCGCCGGCCTACAACCGCGCGCAGATGTCGGT
>NZ_JACDCU010000515.1 GCF_013817365.1 Methylibium sp.
CGTCCAGCCCGGGCAGGCCGATGTCCACCAGCGCCGCGTCGGGGCGTAGCGCGCACGCTGCGGCCACGCCGTTGAGACCGTCGGCGCGCTGCAGCACCTCGTGGCCCGCCAGCTCCAGCGTGACGGCGAGCATTTCGCGGGCGTCGTCGTTGTCCTCGATGACCAGCACGCGGCGCGGTCCCAGCACCGGCGCCGGTGCGGGATCCGGCGTGCCATGCGGCGCGCCGATGCGCGGCAGCCGCACCGTGAACGGCTCCGGCCGCACGACCGCGCTCAGCACGTATTCGACCCGGCCGTCGCGCACCACGGGCACGCGCACGGGAAAGTCGATCTGCCGGGTCAGACTGCCGAATACGGTGTCGCCGACCGCCGGGCGGGCGGTCGCAAGCACGCGGTCGAAGCTGTTGCGTTCGGCGATCGACGGCAGTTCGCCGGGATAGGGCCGCAGCACATTGACGATCTGCTGGCCGGAGGGCGGCGCGAGGTTCACGGTGAGCCAGTCGGATCGGCTGGCCACGACCCGGGCCGCCTGATCGTAAAACGCCTGCAGGTCGCCGGTCTCCAGATGGACGGATTGCGCCAGCCCGGCCAACACCGAGATCGAGCCGTGGAGTTGGGCGTCGACGGCGGTCACGAGCGCCAGCGTGCGATCACGTGCCCCGCGCTCGAAGGTCTGCTTGGCATGCTGCGCGAACAAGAGCGCGCCGAGGACCGCCAGCGCGATCACCGGCAGCAAGGTGGCCAGAGTGAGCCGAACGAGGTGCGCGCGAAGCGTGATCGGGCGCGGCATGGCGAGCGGCCGGCTGCCTTCGGCTGCGGCGGATCGCTGCTTCGCTGTCATCAAGGCGTCCCCTCCCGCGCGGTGGATTCGAACCGCGTCTTGTGTTCGGTGACTCTGCCACAGCTTGCGCCGGCTCTGACGACGTCACGGCAGCTTTTGCCGCCCGGCAAACGAAGTTGCCGCAAGCCGCCCGGCGCGTCCCGGCGCGGCCGAAGCCGGCGAGCCGAGAAGCGCTTCTCGCCCCGCTCTGGCGAGAAGCGCTTCGGCACGCGGCTTGCCGAGCGGTGCTCATGAAACTACAGCGACCTTCATCATGTGCCCAGAGCCCCTGCGCATTGCGCTGATCAGCGAACACGCGTCGCCGCTGGCGACGGTTGGCAGCGTGGATGCCGGCGGGCAGAACATCTATATAGCGAACGTCGCGCGCTGCCTGGCGGGAGCCGGTCACCAGGTCGACGTGTTCACGCGCCGCGACGACCCGCAGCTCCCGAGCACGGTCGACGTGCGTTCCGGCCTGCGCGTGCTGCACATCGACGCCGGGCCGCCTGCTTTCGTGCCCAAGGAAGAGCTGCTGCCGCACATGCCGGCCTTCACCGGCTCGGCGCGCCGGCTCGTGCAGCACGGCGCGCGCTACGACGTGGTGCATGCCAACTTCTTCATGTCGGGCCTCGTGGGAATGCGCCTGAAGGAGGTGTTCGGCCTGCCGCTGGTCATGACGTTTCATGCGCTGGGGCTGGTGCGACGCGAGCATCAGAAGGCGGCCGACGCTTTCCCGCCGGCGCGCATCGCCATCGAAAAACGCATCGTGCGGCGCGCCGACCGCGTGATCGCCGAATGCCCGCAGGACGAGGCCGATCTGGTGCGGCTGTACGGCGCGCACCCCCACGCCATCTCGACCGTGCCTTGCGGGGTCGACCTGACCGAGTTCTCGCCGGGCTCCAAGGCGGCCGCGCGCCGCGCGCTCGGCCTGAGCGACGACGAGTTCGTGGTGCTGCAGCTCGGCCGGCTGGTGCCGCGCAAGGGCATCGACAACGTGATCCGCTCGATCGCGCTGCTGCCGCCCGAAGTGCCGGCGCGGCTGCTCGTGGTGGGCGGCGAATCGCGCGAGCCCGACGAGCGCAAGACGCCCGAGATCGCCCGGCTGCGCGGCGTGGCAGAAGAGTGCGGCGTGGCGGATCGCGTCACGTTCACGGGCCAGCGCCGGCGCGACGAGCTGGCCCACTACTACGTTGCGGCCGACGTGTTCGTGACCACGCCCTGGTACGAGCCCTTCGGCATCACCCCGCTCGAAGCCATGGCCTGCGGCACGCCGGTGGTCGGCAGCGCCGTCGGCGGCATCCAGCATTCCGTGGCCGACGGCGTGACGGGCTACCTGGTGTCGCCCAAGAACCCGCAGGCCCTGGCCGAGCGGCTCGTGCACCTGCATGCCAACCCGGCGCTCGCGCAGGCGCTGGGGCGCGCCGGCATACGCCGCGTGCGCTCCCTGTTCACCTGGGAGCGGGTGGCCCGCGAACTGGCGGAGGTGTACGCGGCCGTGGCGCCGAAGAATGTGGAACCCGCCCGCGCTGCGCGAGTGCTGAGCCTGGTGCGCCGTTCAGCCCTGCCGGCGGGGCAGGCGCAGGTGCATGCCTGAGATGAAACGACTGTCTGTTCTCAGCCCGTTGCGGATCGTCGGTCCGCAATGTCATGCGTTTGTTCGGTGTGATGAGCAAAGCCGCGGGCGGGCGGCGGGCTTCGCTTCGGTGCGGCGGTCGGCCCTGCGGGCCGACTGCGCTGCGCTGCTCGGTCTCGTGGCTCCGTCGCAGAACTCGCTTCGTTCGCTGCGCT
>NZ_JACDCU010000147.1 GCF_013817365.1 Methylibium sp.
CCGCTGCGCTCGCCGGCCGACCCGTCCCAGCCCTGGGCGCAGCCGCAACCGGTCCCTGCGCCCGCTCCGCCCGCCCCCACGCCGCTGCCGAACTGAGCCGCACGGACTGAAACAGCATGGCCACCCGTCATCCCCTGCCCTACGGTTTTGCCAAGGCGCACACGCTGCTGTTAGAGGACACCGGCAGCCAGTTCGTGCTGTGGGCTGGCGACGCCGCCTCGCCGGCCGCGCTGGGCGAGGTGATGCGGCTGTATGCGGTGGACGCGGTCGAGCGCGAGCCGCAGGGCACGCTGGCGCGGCGCATCTCGCAGGTCTACTCCGGCAACGAGTCGAGCGCCGCGGCGGTGATCGGCGAGGTCGAAAGCGGCGTGGACCTCTCTCGAATGATGCAGGACCTGCCGGCGGTCGAAGACCTGCTCGAAGCCGCCAACGACGCGCCCATCATCCGCATGCTCAACGCCCTGCTGACGCAAGCGGCGATGGACGGCGCGAGCGACATCCACATCGAGCCCTACGAGCGCTCCAGCGCCGTGCGCTTCCGCGTCGACGGCACCTTGCGCGAGGTTGTGCAGCCCAACCGGGCCCTGCACGCCGCGATGATCTCGCGTCTGAAGATCATGGCCGAGCTCGACATCGCCGAGAAGCGCCTGCCGCAGGACGGCCGCATCTCGCTGCGCATCGGCGGGCGCGCGATCGACGTGCGCGTATCGACCCTGCCCAGCGCCCACGGCGAGCGCGCGGTGCTGCGCCTGCTCGACAAGGGCGAAGCCAAGTTCACCCTCGAATCGCTGGGCATGAGCGGCGAGACGCTGACGCGATTCAAGCGCCTGACCGAGCAGCCGCACGGCATCGTGCTCGTCACCGGGCCGACCGGCTCGGGCAAGACGACGACGCTGTACGCCGGCCTGAGCCAGGTCGACACGGCCACCACCAACGTGCTCACGGTCGAAGACCCGGTCGAGTACGAACTGGCGGGCATCGGCCAGACGCAGGTCAACGCCAAGATCGAGCTCACCTTCGCGCGGGCGCTGCGGGCCATCCTGCGCCAGGACCCGGACGTCATCATGATCGGCGAGATCCGCGACTACGAGACCGCGCAGATCGCCATCCAGGCTTCGCTCACCGGCCACCTGGTGCTGGCCACCCTGCACACCAACGACGCGCCGAGCGCTGTGACACGCCTGACCGACATGGGCGTGGAGCCTTTCCTGCTCAGCTCCAGCCTGCTGGGCGTGCTGGCCCAGCGCCTCGTGCGCAAGCTGTGCCCGCAGTGCAAGAAACAGGACGAGACACCGCAAGGCAACGGCCGCTGGCATCCGGTGGGCTGCGCCGCCTGCGGCTCGACGGGCTACAAGGGCCGCACCGGCGTGTACGAGTTGATGGTCGCCGATGCGTCGCTGCAGGGCCTGATCCACAGCCGCGCCGCCGAGTCGCAGTTGTCCGTGGCGGCAGAGCGCGCCGGCATGAAGACCATGCGGGAAGACGGCGAGCGGCTGGTGGCGGCGGGCATCACGTCGCCGGAAGAGTTGTTGCGCGTGACAAGGGAATGATGATTTGTTGGGCCTGCTCCTCGCGCACTCGCCCTGCGGGCATTGAGCCCGCCGGACTCGCCGGCCGCTGCGCTGGTCGATCCTCCTGAAGGGGCCCCTCGCCCTTCGCTCCGCGTCCTATGCCCGCCTATAAATTCGAAGCGCTCGACGCCGCCGGCAAGGCCAAAAGCGGCTTGCTGGAGGCCGACAACGCCCGCGCCGCGCGTGCTCAACTGCGCAGCCAGCAGCTGGTGCCGCTGGACGTGACGGCGGTGCTGTCGCAATCGGCACAAGACATCGCCGGCGGCAGCTTCAAGTTCGGCAAACGCGTCTTCAACAGTACGGCCCTGGCGATCTGGACCCGCCAGCTTGCGGGCCTGGTGAGCTCGGGCCTGCCCTTGGAGCGGGCGCTCACCGCGCTGACCGACGAGGCCGACGACCCGCGGCAGCGCGAACTGCTCGCGCACCTGCGCGCCGAGGTCAACGCGGGCTCGCCGTTCGCGCGCGCCCTGGCCGGCGCCCCCAGGGAATTCGACGACGTGTACCGCGCCGTGGTCAGCGCCGGCGAGCAGACCGGCCAGCTCGGCCTGGTGCTCGACAAACTGGCCGACGATCTGGAAGAGCGCCAGGAACTGCGCAGCAAGCTGATCGGCGCGGCGCTCTACCCAGCCATCGTCTCGCTGGTGGCGATCGTGATCGTGATCTTCCTGGTCACCTACGTGGTGCCGCAGGTGGCCAGCGTGTTCGCCGGCGGCAAGCGCGCCCTGCCCTTCCTCACCACCGCCATGCTGGCCATCAGCGCCTTCATGCGCAGCTGGGGCTGGCTGCTCGCGCTGGGCATTGCCGGCGGCGTCGCCACGCTGCTGCAGATGCGCCGCAACGACGCCTTTCGCGAGCGCTTCGATGCCTTCTGGCTGACGCTGCCGCTCATCGGCCGGCTCTCGCGCGGCTACAACGCCGCGCGCTTCGCCGGCACGCTGGCCATGCTGGCAGGGGCTGGCGTGCCCATCCTCAAGGCCTTGCAGGCGGCAGCCGAAACGCTTTCGAACCGCGCAATGCGTGCCGACGCAATGGCCGCGTTGGTGCAGGTGCGCGAAGGCGCGCCGCTGGCGTCGGCACTCTCGGGCAAGAAGCGCTTCCCGGGCCTGCTGGCCATGTTCGCCCGCCTGGGTGAACAGACCGGCCAGCTACCGCTGATGCTGCAACGCGCCGCCAACCAGCTTGGCGCCGAAGTGCAGCGCCGCGCAATGGCGCTGGCCACCATCCTGGAGCCGCTGCTCATCGTGGTCATGGGCTTGGTGGTGATGCTGATCGTGCTGGCGGTGCTGCTGCCGATCATCCAGCTCAATACCTGGGTCAGCTGAACGCCGGCCCCCGACCCGGTGGTGTGCGCCAAGGCACGCCGGCGCCACACTCGGGCACGCGGGTTGCATGCGGTCTGGCCGGTTTTGTCCCGCTGTTCGGACGCTTGCCGCGCAAGCGCTTTGCTTCAATGAGGCCAGGGCTCGTGTCTGGAGGATTGCATGACGTCTGACGCCACCGATCTCGTCACCGTAGCGCCGCCCGAGCTGCCACGCTCCGGCCTGCCGATCGCGCTGATGCGCAGCGTGTACCGCCTCGGCGACGTCGAGCGACGGCTCGAGAAGCTGCCGGCCAAGGAGCATGAGCCCCTGCGCGCCACCTACCAGCGCATGCTCGACCGGGGCTGCGAGCGCTTCCAGGTCAAACCGTCGGGTGTGCCGGCGATGGACCAGCTGTACGACGACCTGCCGAATTTCGGACTGGTGCTCGATGACGTGAAGCGCCAGCTCGCGCTGTGCCACGACAGCCGCGACGCACTCGAGATCACCCCCATGCTGCTGCTCGGCCCGCCCGGTGTCGGCAAGACCCATTTCGCGCGCGAGATCGCGCAACTGCTCGGCACCGGCATGGGCTTTCTGTCCATGAGCTCGCTCACCGCCGGCTGGGTGCTGAGCGGCGCGAGCAGCCAGTGGAAGGGCGCACGGGCCGGCAAGGTGTTCGAGACCCTCGTCGATGGCGAGTACGCCAACCCGGTGATGGTGGTCGACGAGATCGACAAGACCGGCGGCGAACACGCCTACGACCCGCTCGGCGCGCTGTACAGCCTGCTCGAACACGACACCGCCGGCCATTTCACCGACGAGTACGCCGAGGTGCCGATCGACGCCAGCCAGATCATCTGGGTCGCCACCGCAAACGATGCACGCGTCATCCCCCAGCCCATCCTCAACCGCATGAACGTGTTCGAGGTTCACGCGCCCGACCGCGAGGCGGCGCGCCGGATCGCCGGCAAGCTTTACCGCAGCATCCGCACCGAACACGACTGGGGCAGCCGCTTCGCCCCCGAGCCGAGCGGCGACCTGCTCGACGCGATGAGCCAGCTCGCGCCGCGGGAAATGCGCCGTGCGTGGATGACGGCTTTCGGCAATGCCAAGCTGGCAGGGCGCGATGCGGTGCAGACGCGCGATCTGCCCGAGGCGTCGGGGCGCAGGGCAGGGATCGGGTTCGTGCAGTAGCGCTATTCGGCCGACGGCTCGCTGAGGTTTTCAAGGTCGGCGAGATCGTCGAGCCGCCCGAGGCGCGACCATAGCTCGCGGTCGCCTTAGCTCGGCCTGAAACCCGTCCGTCGGATCATTGCGTTCACAGGCAACGCTGCATTCAGCGGCACGAGTTCGACCTGCGGATGAGCTTGCACGAACACACGAAAAAGTTCATCGGCAAACGCCTGCCCGATCTCCTGGACTTCAGCGAAGTCGAGTTCCACCCGCCGGAAGCGCTCGAAGCGGGACGTCAACCGCTTGGCCTGCGAACGGGAAAGCAGGTTCCCGCTGCCCACCTGCGCCAGCTTCACAGGCACCACCGTGCGGTCGAAGTCGTAGTCCTCGGGTGCCCCCAAGGTATACGCATCGAAAGTCTCGCGCAGGGTTCGCTGACCGGCCAGCGAAACAGCCATCACCACGGAGGTGCCCGCTGCAGTGGTTGCCGCCAGATCGGCAAGCCGCTGCCGTGCCGGCCAGCGTTCACCCTGGTGGCGCCGGTATTCGAGCCCGTTGGCGCGCAACAGGAAGGCATCCACCGCCCGCGAGGTGAAGAACACGCCTTCGCCGGAATGGCGCTGAGGATCGCTGCTGAACTTGCCCTTGGCCAACTCTAGAACCGCCAGCCGCTCGTCCGGCAATGCCAATGCCTGCGCGATGCGGCGGAAGGTGCCGATGCCATCGTCCACGACGGCCAGATACACCGCGTCCACTGTTCGCATGACGCGTACATCCAGCCAGGCAGCGCCGGCGTGGTCGTTGGCGTTGTTGACCATCTCCGTGAAGGCGTAATGCACGATGTTGCTCAGGTTGTCCGGCAGGTCCAGCCAGGGCGCGAAACGCTGCTCCCACAATGCCGACTCGTCGACCCCCGGCAGAGCGACGCGCTCGGCCAGGAGGCGGCTCGGTCCCGGTGCGAAACGAGGCCGCGTGCCTCCCGCGCTGCGTACAACGAATCCTTCGCGTTCGAGCTGTCGAACCAGCGGCCCGGCTCCCGCCCGGGTGACGCCGAAATGTGCCGCCAGCTGCTGCGTGAAGTCACGCGGGTGCGCGGCCACCTCGCGCGTCGCCCACGTGCGCACGGCGTCGATCGGGAGGCGGCTCGGGCGTGGCATCAGGCTCCAAGGTTACTTGACAATCGACAGCAGATTGTAAAGTTTCAAAGAACGTCCCGACGAGGGATGCGCAACGCGCTCGCGCGAAATGGGCGCCCGTTGCAGAGACGCTCGGCCGGCGCACGCTACCACCGGTACGATCGCGCCCATGCCTGTCACCCTTGCCGGCCAACTGGTCGTCGCCATCTCCTCCCGCGCGCTGTTCGACTTCGAGGAAGAGAACAAACTCTTCGAGTCGAGCGACGACCGCGCCTACATGCGGCTGCAGCTCGACCGGCTGGACGTGCCGGCGCAGCCGGGCGTGGCCTTCTCGCTAGTGAACAAGCTGCTCGCCTTCAACACCGCGGCGGCGGCACCCCGCGTCGAGGTGGTGATCCTGTCGCGCAACGACCCGGTCTCCGGCATGCGGGTGTTCCGCTCGGCGCAACACTTCGGCTTGCCGGTGCAGCGCGGCGTGTTCACGCGCGGCGCCTCGCCGTGGCGCTACCTCAAGCCGCTGCACGCGCACCTGTTCCTCAGCGCCAACGCCGATGACGTGCGCTCGGCCCTGCAGGCCGGCGTGCCGGCCGCGCGCGTGCTGCCGCATTCGGTGCGTGCCTCGGCGGCGCATCCGCACGAGGTGCGCATCGCCTTCGACGGCGACGCGGTGCTGTTCTCCGACGAGGCCGAGCAGGTGTTCCAGGCCGGCGGGCTCGATGCCTTCCAGGCCCACGAGCGCGAGCGCGCCGGCAGCCCGCTGCCGGCGGGGCCGTTCAAGCCGCTGCTGCATGCGCTGCAGAGCCTGCAGAAGGCGAGCACCGAGCACATGCACATCCGCACCGCGCTGGTCACGGCGCGCAGCGCGCCGGCGCACGAGCGCGCGATCCGCACGCTGATGGAATGGGACATCGAGATCGACGAGGCGATGTTCCTCGGCGGGCTGGCCAAGGGCGAGTTCCTGCGCGAGTTCGAGCCGGATTTCTTCTTCGACGACCAGACGCCGCATGTGGACGGGGCGGCCTGGCACGTGCCGGCGGGGCATGTGTCGTCGGGGGTGGTGAACGCGTGAGGAGGCGGTGCAGTTCGGTCAAAACCGCGCGCGCTCGCACACCCTCACCCCAGCCCTCTGCCGCGACCGGGAGAGGGAGTGTTGCGGCTTTCCGATGTCACTCCGCGCGCGGCATGCGCCGCTGCAGACCCGCCAAGTCGAGCACCCGCACGCCGCCGTACTCGATGCGGATGAGCTGCTGCGCCTGCAGCGCGCGCAGCGCCTCGTTGACTCTCTGGCGCGACAGCCCGACCAGATAGCCCAGCTCGTGCTGGGTGATGCGCAGCAAGCTGCCGACGCCCGGGTACAGCACCGGATGGAACAGCGCCGCCAAGCTGCGCGCAACGCGGGTGTCGGGGTCGTTCAGGCGGTCGATCTCGCGTGCGGCGATGAACTGGCCGAGCCGCTCGTTGATCTGGTTGAGCACGTAGCGGTTGAACGGAATGCTGGTTTCGAGCAGGCGGTGAAAGCTGTTCACCGGCAGCCCGGCGACCAGGCTCTTGCGCAGCGCCTCGATGTTGTAGCGGTAGCACTCGCGCTTGAGCAAAGTGCCCTCGCCGAACCAGGCGCCGGGCGGCACGCCGATGAAGGTGACCGGCGCGCCGTGCGCGCTGTCGTTGCTCATCTTCAGCAGGCCGTCGATCACGCCGAACCAGTAGGTGGCCGGGCGGCCGATGCGGCAGACCAGGTCCCCGGGTTCAGCCTCGGCCACGACGATGGAGGCCGTGGCTTCGCCGCGCTGCGAGGCTTCGAGCACCGCGAGCCAGGGAATGCCGGTCAGCTCGGCCGGCGTTGCAGCGCGCGTGCGTTCGCGCAGGCCGGATGGCGTCTCGGTGGATCGGGAGTTCAAGGCGGCACGCGGGAAAGTTCGGGGCGGAGTGTCCCTAGGATTGTCGTTAGAACGACAAGCCAACGTCAAACTTGTGCCTAGCATTCCTTTCGGCACCCGCCGTTCGTCGCTTCAGCGGCACTGACAGCGGCCCGCGAGGAGATACCGGTGCACACGACCTTCCCCCGTCTCCTGCTCGAGCATGCCGCCCGGCGCCCCGACGCGCCGGCGCTGCGCGAGAAGGAATACGGCATCTGGCAGACGCTGAGCTGGCACGCCTTGGCGGCGCTGGTGCGCGAGCTGGCCGGCGGGCTGGCGGCGGCCGGGCTCACGCGCGGTCAGCACCTGATCGTGGTCGGCGAGAACCGGCCACGGCTGTATGCCTCCATGCTGGCCGCGCAGTCGCTCGGCGCCATTCCCGTGCCGCTGTACCAGGACGCCGCCGGCGCTGAATTCGTGTTCCCGATCAACAACGCCGAGGTCGCCTTCGCGGTGGTCGAAGACCAGGAGCAGGTCGACAAGCTGCTCGACATTCGCGTGCAATGCCCTCGGCTCACGCACATCTGGTTCGACGACCCGCGCGGCTTGCGCCACTATCGTCAGCCGGGCCTCGCCGCGCTCGATGCGCTGCAGGAAACCGGCCGCGCCTTCAACGCGCAGCATCCGGGCCACTTCGACCGTGAGGTCGCAGGGACCGAGCCCCACGACGTGGCGGCGATGTTCTTCACCTCGGGCACTACCGGCCATCCCAAGGGCGTTGTCCACACCCACCACACCCTGATCGACCGCGCTCGCGCCGGCGCGAAGTTCGACAAGCTCAGCGAGCGCGAGGAAGTGCTGGCCTACATGCCGCCGGCCTGGATCGGGCAGAACATCTTCAGCTATGCGCAGTGGCTCGCTGTGGGCTACGTGGTGAACTGTCCCGAATCGGCTGCCACGGTGACCATCGATCTCAAGGAAATCGGCCCGAGCTACTACTTCGCGCCGCCGCGCGTGTTCGAGGCCCTGCTCACCAGCGTGATGATCCGCATGGAAGACGCCAGCGCGCCGAAACGCTGGCTGTTCGACCGCTTCATGGCGGTGGCGCGGCGGGTCGGCCCGGCGCGCATGGACGGCAAGCCGCTCGGCCTGCTCGACCGGCTGCTTTACGCCCTGGGCACCTTGCTGGTGTACGGGCCACTGCGCAACACGCTCGGTTTCTCGCGGGTGCGGGTGGCCTACACGGCGGGCGAGGCGATCGGGCCGGATCTGTTCACCTTCTACCGAGCGATCGGCGTGAACCTCAAGCAGCTCTACGGCTCCACCGAGACCGCGGTGTTCGTGTGTTTGCAACCCGACAACGAGGCGCGCGCCGACACGGTGGGCGTGCCGATCGAAGGCGTGGAATTGCAGGTGACCGCGAGCGGAGAGATCCTGATCCGCTCGCCGGGGCTGCTCAAGGAGTACTACAAGAACCCGGCCGCCACTGCGGAGGTCCTCACTACCGAGGGCTGGTACCACACCGGCGACGCCGGCTTCCTC
>NZ_JACDCU010000516.1 GCF_013817365.1 Methylibium sp.
TGATCGTGCAGGCGGACGCAGCTCACCGCGCCAAGGCCGAGGACATCGGCCAGCTCAAGATCCGGAACGCCCGCGGCGAGATGCTGCCGCTGGCCTCGCTGATGACGGTGGAGCCGACCTTCGGGCCAGGCACGGTGAGCCGCTACAACGGCTTCTACACGGCAGACATCAACGGCGCGCCCAAGCCCGGCGTGAGTTCGGGCGAGGCGCAGGCGGCGATGGAGCAACTGCTCAAGGAAACGCTGCCGCGCGGCATCGGCTACGAGTGGACCGAGCTGGTCTACCAGGAAAAGATCGCCGGCAACACCATGGTCTACATCTTCCCGCTGTGCGTGCTGCTGGTCTTCCTGGTGCTGGCCGCCACCTACGAGAGCACGACCTTGCCGCTGGCGATCATCCTGATTGTGCCGATGTGCATCCTCTCGGCGATCTTCGGCGTGTGGGCCTCGGGCTTCTTCGGGCAGCCGGCCGACAACAACATCTTCACGCAGATCGCCTTCGTGGTGCTGGCGGGGCTGGCCTGCAAGAACGCGATCCTGATCGTGGAGTTCGCGCGCGAGCTCGAGGACCATGGCCGCACGGCGGTACAGGCGGTGGTCGAGGCCTGCCGGCTGCGGCTGCGGCCGATCCTGATGACCTCGATCGCCTTCGTGGCCGGTGTCATGCCGCTGGTCTTTTCCAGCGGCGCCGGTGCCGAGATGCGCCAGGCGATGGGCATCGCGGTCATGAGCGGCATGATCGGCGTGACCGTGTTCGGCCTCTTCCTCACGCCGGTGTTCTATGTGCTGCTGCGCAAGATCGGCTCGAAGAAGCCGTTGGTGACTCACCACGAGCCGCCGCTGCCGGCGCGCGGGGTCCGCCTGGGAGACGAGCATGCTTGAGCGCCGAGTCCGCAGCGCATCGTTCGCATCTGGAGCTGTCGCGCAATCCGGGTTGCGCGCCTGGATCACCCCACGCGCGCCTGTCCTTGCGGCCCTCGCCGTGCTGATCCTCGCCGGCTGCGCCGCCGTCGGCCCCGACTACCAGCGCCCCGTGCCGGTGCTGGACGCCGGCGGTTTCATCAACGCCGGCGCGCCATCGGTGAACCGGACCGAAGCTTCCGTCGACATCGCCGTCTTCTGGCGCGGCTTCGGCGATGCGGCGCTGTCGGCCCTGGTCGAGCGAGCGCTCGAGGCCAACGGCGACGTGCGCATCGCCCAGGCCAGGCTGCAGGAGGCGCGCGCCAACCAGGGCGAGGCCGACGCGCTGGGCCGCCCGGGTGTGGGCCTGACCGCCGGCGCGACGCGCTCGGTGCAGCCGGTCACTCAGCTTCCCGGGCAAAGCCGCAGCGAGCGCACCGGCACCATCTGGGACGCCGGCTTTATCGCCAACTGGGAGCTGGACTTCTTCGGCCGTTACCGGCGCCTGAGCGAATCGGCGGCAGCGGTGGTCGAGGCGAGCGTCGCCGGCCTCGCGGCGGCCCACACGGCCGTGGCAGCCGAGACCGCACGCAATTATCTGGAGCTGCGGGGGCTGCAGCAGCGGCTGCGCTTTACCGAAGAGTCGCTGGCGAGTCAGCGCGAGACCTTGCGTCTGACGGAGCTTCGCCTCGACGCCGGCCGCGGCACCCGGCTCGATGTGGCCCGCGCCCGCGCGCTCACCGAGAACACCGAGGCCGGCGTGCCGGCGCTGCAGAGCGCCATCGAGCTGACCGTCTTCCGCCTCGCCACGCTGACCGCGCAGCCGCCGCGCACAGTGCTGGAAAGCCTGCAGACGCCGGCGCCGCTCCCTGGCCTGCCGGTGACGGATCTGGCGGCACTGCCGCTCGGCACGCCCGAGGCCTGGCTGGCGCGCCGGCCCGACATCATCGCGGCGGAGCGTTCACTGGCCGCGGCGACCGCGAACACCGGCGTAGCGACGTCGGACCTTTTCCCGCGCATCTCGCTCTCCGGCCTGCTCGGCCTGAACGCAGCCACGCTCGGCAGGCTCGGCAACAGCGACTCGGCGGTCTACTCGCTCGGCGCGGGCGTGAGCTGGACGCCTCTGGACTTCGGCCTGCTGCGCTCGCGCATCCGGGCGACCGAGGCGCGCGCCCAGCAGAGTCTGGCGAGCTACGAGCAGACCCTTGCGCTGGCGCTGGAGGAGACCGAAGTCGCACTCAGCGGCTACAACCGCAACGCCCAGCGCGCCGCGCGGCTGGACCGCGCCGCGCGCAGCGCCGAACAGGCGGCCGTCCTGGCGCGACTGCGCTTCGATGCCGGCTACAGCGACTTTCTCGCCGTGCTCGACGCCGAACGCGAAGTGCTGCTCAACCGCGACCAGTTGGTGCAGGCACAGACCGGCATGGCCACGGCGCTGGTCGGCGTGTACCGGGCGCTGGGCGGGGGCTGGGCGGCCCCGGCGGCTGCCGGGGGGACGACTGTGTCGAGCGTGCGCTAGCTCGATCAGCGGCGACAGCCTGTCAACCGAAGCGCTGTACCAGCCACTCCCGCATCGCCGCGAACACCGCCTCCTTCTCGGGCTCGTTGAACAGCTCGTGATACAGGCCCGGGAACTCCCGCGCAGTGACAACCCCGGCCGGCGCGGCCTTCGCGAAGCGTGCGCTGCCGGCCGGCGCGACGCAGCGA
>NZ_JACDCU010000148.1 GCF_013817365.1 Methylibium sp.
GTGCGCATGACCGTCGACCACCGGCACATGAACTTCAACGGCGGCTGCCATGGCGGCGCCCTCTTCGCCTTGGCCGACACCGCGTTCGGCCTGGCCTCCAACTCGCATGGCGCGCTGGCAATGGGCATCGACGCCCACATCGCGTTCCAGGTCGGGATACGCGCCGGCGACACGCTCGTCGCCCGAGCCACTGAGCTCACGCGCGGGCATCGCATCGGCGTGTACCGGGTCGAAGTGGCCCGTGTCGATGCGGACGGTCGGGAAACGGCCGTGTCGAGTTTCACCGGCACGGTCTACATCAAGCACAGGCCCGATGAGAAGCGCGAGCCGCAGGCATGAGAGTCAGCGTCGAAGCAGACCGGCCGGCCAAGGATGCGCGGGGTCGAGTGCTGCCCAAGGCGGGCCGCACGGCGTGCCCGCACCGGCACCGGGGCATCACGTTTCCGCGCCTCGCGTGCGGTATTCACGGCCAACCAGCGCAAAGCTGCAGCGCCGTCGCGCCGGCGGCACCGAGCTTTTGGTTTCCTCCGGCGACACTTGCTTACGGACTCGGCGGCGGGTTCTTGTGATGGAGGCGGCCTTGCGTGCATTCATGTCAGACGAGACGGCGTGGCTGGAAGACGACTCGCACATGCAGCTGCCGGTGCAGGGGCTCTTCGCGGATCTCGATGCCGCGGCCGGCTCCATTGCCCTGACCGACGATTTCCTGCGGCTGCCGGCCTCCGTGCGCGCCGAAGTCCTGCAGCACTGGGTCCGCGGCCTCGAAGAAAAGCGCCGCCAGGCCATCGTGCAGATGTTTCGAGAGATGATGGCTCCGCTCGGGGATCTGAGCATCGTCGAGCAGGTCGAGAATTTCCGCCACGCGTGCGCGCAGCTCGGCATCGACTGCCCGAGCGACCTTCCGCTTCTGCTGCAACGCTACTGAGCGATCGATGCTGGAACCACTCGCTGCCCGGCTAGGACTGACCGTCGATCGCGACGTGCGGGAGTACGTCGCCGACGAACAGCTCAAGCTGGTCTGGGCGCATGCGGCGGTCAGCACGCTGATCGCGACCGCCTTCGCAGCGGTCATGGCCATCCACCTGAGCGGCAGCGTGGACGCGCACCTGGTGCAGTTGTGGCTGGCCCTGAAGGTGATCGTCGCGGTACCGCGCGTCGTTCAGGCGCACCTGTTTCGGCGCCTGGCCAAGCCCGGCGGCCAGGCTTGGCGGCTGACGACGTGGTGGATGCAGATGCTGGACGGCGCGGTCTGGGGGCTCGGCGGTTTCTGGTTGATGGGCAGCGACATCAACACCGCGTCGCTGGTCACCGCCAGTCTGTGCTGCGTGGCCTGTGTGGCGACCTTCGGCCTGCAGGTCTCGAGGGCCGCCACGGCCGCGTACGTGGCACCGATCATCGTTCCGATGATCCTCGGCATGGCGCTTCGCGGCGACTCCTTCGGCGTCTACGGCGCCGTCGGGCTCGCGCTGTTTCTTGCGCAGATCCTCATCACGTCCAAGCGCGCCGAAGGCAAGTTCGTCGAGATCTTCCTCCTGCGTCTTCATGCCGCCAAAGTCTCGGCCGAGCTCGAAAAAGCCCTGGAGTTGGCCCAGCGCCAGTCCTCGGTGAAGAGCCAGTTCCTCGGGACGGTCAGCCATGAATTGCGCACGCCGGTGCACGGCATGCTCGGACTGGCCCGACTGGTGCACGTGGAAACCGGCGACCCGCTGATCAAGAAGCGCATGGAGCTGATCGAAACCTCGGGCACGCACTTGCTGTCGCTCGTGACCGAACTGCTCGACATCACGCGCATCGAGGCCGGGCAGATGCGGCTGCAGCGCGTCGAGTTCGACCTGAACGCCGAGGTCGCGCGCGTCGGCGACATCTACACCGTTCGCGCCGCCGAAAAGGGCCTGGCCTTCACGCTCGACAGCAAGGTCGCCGGGCCTTGCTGGGTCACGGGCGACCCGTCGCGCACGCGGCAGGTGCTGCATAACCTGCTGGGCAACGCGATCAAGTTCACGCACAAGGGCTGGGTACACCTCATGTTCGAGTGCTGCTCTGCGGATGGGGAAGTGCGCTTCGAAGTGCGCGACACCGGCCTGGGCATCAGCGACGAGGACCAGGCCACGATCTTCAACGCCTTCCGCCAGATCGGCGGGGCCAGCACCTCGCGGATGGAGGGCACCGGCCTGGGGCTGACCATTGCCCGCGAGATCGCGCGGCTGCTCGGCGGCGACATCACGGTCAGCAGCCGCCCGGGCTTCGGTTCGATCTTCCGTTTCACTGCGCGTTTCGCCCCGATCGAAGCGGGAGCGCCTGCGCGGAAGGTCCAGGCCGATGCCGATGCGCCGCCGGCGGTGGCGCCCTCGCGCATCCTGCTGGTCGAGGACAACGACGTGAACGCGCTGATCGCCACCTCGATGCTGGCCAACCAGGGCCACCGCGTCGAGCGCGTTTCCGACGGGGCCGAGGCGGTCCGGCGCGCGCTGCGCGAGATCGACCGGCCGCAACTGGTGCTGATGGATTGCATGATGCCGGTGATGGACGGCTTCGAGGCCGCCCGCTCGATCCGCGTCCAGGAAAAGGCGCTCGGCCTGGACCGCGTTCCCATCATCGCGCTGTCCGCGCTGCTGCAGGAAGAAGGGGAGAGGCGCTACGCCGACGCCGGCATGGACGACGCCCTGCCCAAGCCCTTCACCGATGTGGACCTGCAGCGCATCGTCGGCGCCTGGCTGGAGCCGGCGCCGCAGGCCCTGCTTCCAGCCCGCCTGCAAAACGTCAGTTGAGCAGCGAGAGCCCGCCGCACGGGGCGGGGCGCAATGCCGGGACGCTCGCGCGGCGAGGCGCCGCCGAGTGCGGCAGACCGAGGCCGGCGGTTTCGCGATCCACGCTCGCCGAGCGCGGCATGGCCGGTGCCGTGCTGAAGAGCTGCAGGTCGGGGTGCGCCGTCTCGATCATGAACTGATACAGCGCATGGCCGTTCTCGCGCCACCGGCTCTCGGCGGTGGTCACATTGAACGCCAGCACCCGGTGCTCGATCTGCATGACGTGCAGCATGGGCACCGACGGTTGACCGGCGAAAAGATCGACGAAGCCCAGGCGCTGGTACTGGCGGATCAGGGCCTCGCTGCGCGCGCTGATCACCATCCAGCGAATCTGGCTGGCCATGCAGAAAAGGTAGCTGGCCTTCATCAGGCACAGCTTGGCCAGGGGGTCGGCGCTGGGCACGACCGACAGGCGGGTGATCTCCACCCGCGTGTCGGTCTGCATGGCGGCCGGCAGGCGAACGCTGTGCTCGATGAGCAGGGGGCCCGCGGCGTTGGTCTGGAAGCGGGCCGTCGCGATCGCCTCGCCGCTGACCTTGTCCACGCACAGCACCACGGTCGTGTTTTTGTCGGCATCGAGCAGGTCCGGCTCCAGCAACACGGAGCGCAGATGGGGCAGGTGGCGCCCGTAGGCGGCGGCACGCACCTCGCACGCGGCCAGCAGGTCCTGGCGCGTGCGCACGATGCGCAGATCGAACGAGAGCGATTGCGTTTGCACGAGGATTTCCTTCAACGACGGTTCTTGGGGTGGTTGCAATCGTTCGAGTGCGATAAGCCCCTCTGCGACTTGTGTGAAAAGGTACACGTTTCGCGCGTCGGCAGATGCGATTGGCTGCAAAAATGTTTGCGCTCGAATCGCCAAAAAGTTCACGCTTGCTCGATTGACAAGCAATGGCGCTGCTGATAACGGCCGCACAAAGGAAGTCTCATGTCGCGTCTGAACCGTTCGCTCGGCATGCTGCGGTCGCTGGCGATCTACCACGGCATTCCCTGGCGCGCGGCGCAGTTGCGGTCGTTCTACCGGGGCTTCGTGCGGCCCGGTGCACTGGCTTTCGACGTCGGCGCGCATGCCGGCAACCGGGTGGCGGCATGGCGGCGGCTCGGCGCGCGGGTGGTGGCGGTGGAGCCGCAGGCGGATTTCGAGCGCCTGCTGCGCCGCTTGTTCGGGAGCGACCCGCAGGTGACGGTGCTGGCGCAGGCGCTTGGGCGCCAGAGCGGGCAGGCGCAGATGCTGAGCAGCGAACGCAACCCGACCGTCTCGACGCTCTCAGTGGACTGGGCGCGCCGCGCCGGCGCCAGCGAAGCCTTTCGCGGCGTGCGCTGGACACCGGGGCCGATGGTGAGCGTGACCACGCTCGACGCATTGATCGCGCGTTTCGGCATACCCGATTTCGTCAAGATCGACGTCGAGGGCTTCGAGCTGGAGGTGCTGCTGGGGCTCAACCATGCGCTGGCCGCCCTGTCGTTCGAGTACCTGGCGCCGCAGCGCGAGCTGGCCACGGCTTGCATCGACCGGTTGCAGACGCTGGGGCGCTACGAGTTCCGCGCCTCTGTGGGCGAGCGCCTGCGCTGGCTGCACCCCGGCTGGCTCGACGCCGACGAGGCGCGGCACTGGCTCGCCGGCCTGCCGCCACAGGCGCCCTCGGGCGACCTTTACGTGCGGCTCACAGAGTCGGCCTGCCGCTCGCAGGCGGCGGCTGCTTGAGGCTGCGGCGGAGAACCCTTCAAGTTCTCGCTCTACGAAAGTCGATCGCCTTGTTCGGCACCCAGCAGATGCGTGCCGGGGCGCCCCGACCGCTTGCGTGGGGCGGCGCGGCGGCGCTTACTGTGCTGCCGCCGCTACGGACGCACTGGCCGGGTCGACCGGAGCCGCGGCGGTAGGCACTTCAGCGACCGGTTCGCGCAGCGTGAAGAAGGCGGTCACGGCGGCAGCGGCGATGACGAGGACGCCGACGAGTACGATCAGGATGCGTTGCATGGGGTCTCTCCAGGGATGTTTGGTGGTGCAGGTGCCCTGTGCGATAGCAGTCACTGTGCCCGCAGCGGCTGCGCCGCCTTGCTCGCAAAGGCGGCGGCGCGTTCGAGCAGCAGTTCTCGCTCGCGCGCATTGCGCGTGAGCGTTGCCGCGTACGCGAATTCCGCCGCGGCCTCACGGTTGCGCCCCAGCTTGGCGAGAAGGTCGCCGCGCACGCTCGGCAGGAGGTGGTAGCCGCGCAACTGCTGCTGCAAGACCAGCGCTTCGACCATCTCCAGGCCGGCCGCCGGACCGAAGGCCATGCTGATCGCGACGGCGCGGTTGAGCTCCACCACCGGCGAAGGCGCGAGCTGCGCGAGCGCGTCGTAGAGCGCGGCGATGCGCGCCCAGTCGGTGTCCTGCGCGGCATTGGCGCGCGCATGACACGCGGCGATCGCAGCCTGCAGAGCATATGGCCCCAGGGCGCCGCCGAGCGCCTCGGCGCGCGCCAGCGCGGCCAGGCCGCGGCCGATCAGCAGTCGGTCCCAGCGCGAGCGGTTCTGTTCGAGCAGCAGGACGGGCTCGCCCCTCGAGCCGGTGCGCGCCGCCGAGCGCGAAGCCTGGATTTCCATCAGCGCGACCAGGCCGTGCACCTCGGGCTCGCCCGGCGCCAGCTCCGCGAGGATGCGGCCCAGGCGCAGCGCCTCGTCGCACAGTGCAGGCCGCAACCAGTGTTCGCCCGCGGTGGCCGAGTAGCCTTCGTTGAAGACGAGGTAGACGACCTCCAGCACCGACGACAGGCGCTCCGCCAGCGCTTCCCCGCGCGGCACCTCGAAGGGCACGCGCGCCTCGGCCAGACTGCGCTTGGCCCGCACGATGCGCTGCGCGATGGTGCGCTCCGGCACGAGGAAAGCGCGCGCGATCTCCTCGGTGGTCAGGCCGCCGAGCAGGCGCAGGGTGAGGGCGAGCCGCGCCTCGGTCGAGAGCACGGGATGGCAGGCGGTGAACACCAGGCGCAGGAGGTCGTCGCCGATATCGTCGTCGAGCGCGGCGTCGTCGATGCCGGGGACGAACAACGCCTGCCGCGCCTCGAGCTCGTGGCCGAGTTCCTCGTGCTTGCGCTCGTGCAGCTTTCTGCGGCGCAACTCGTCGAGTGCGCGGTGTTTGGCCGCAGCCATGAGCCAGGCGCCCGGCTTGTCCGGCACGCCCGACGCCGGCCAGCGCTCCAGCGCCGTGACCAGCACGTCCTGCGCCAGTTCCTCGGCCAGCCCTACGTCGCGCAGCATGCGCGTGAGCTTGGCGATGAGGCTCGGCGCCTCGATGCGCCAGATTGCATCGATAGCCCGATGGACTTCGGGCGTCACTGGCGCGGGCCGTCCTGCATCTCGGAAAACCCCGCCGCCGCTTCCTGCACGTCGGGCGGGAAGTCCTCGAACTCCTGCACCTGTCGCACCTCGATCACCTCGTTGTCCGAAGCCGGGCAGCGCGACGCCCACGCAATGGCTTCCTCGCGCGAGTTCGCGCGGATCATCCAGTAGCCGCCGAGCACTTCCTTGGCTTCTGCGAAGGGCCCGTCCGTCACCTTCGGCTTGCCGCCGGAGAACGAGACGCGCGCGCCCATCGAAGGCGGATGCAGGCCGTCGAGCGTGACGAGCACGCCGGCCTCCTTGAGGGCCTCGTTGTATTTCATCATCGCGGCCACGGCGTCGGCCTCGGGCATCGTGCCCGGCGCCGCCTGTTCGTAGCCCTTGGGGATCATCAGCATCATGAATCGCATGGTGGTTTCTCCTTGAATGCCGGTGGTTGTCATGCGGACCGTGGTCAGCGCCTGGCCAACCGGTTCAGTGCTTCGGCGCGTTCGCGCTGGCGTTCTTCCTGCGCCCTGAGTTCGGGCGTGAACTCAGGGCCGAAGTCTGCCGCCTCGAAGATCTGGCGGATCTCGATCTCGGGCTCCCCACCGGTCGGGTTGGGACAGCGCTTGACCCATTCGATCGCCTCCTCCAGTGATCGGACCTGGATCAGCCAGAAGCCGGCCACCAGTTCCTTGGCCTCCGTGAACGGCCCGTCGATCACCGTGCGCTTCGTGCCGGAAAACCGCACCCGCGCGCCTTTGGAGCTCGGATGCAGCCCCTCCCCGGCGAGCATCACCCCCGCCTTGACCAGCTCCTCGTTGTAGCGGCCCATGTCGGTGAGCAGCTGTTCGCTGGGCATGACGCCCGCCTCGGTGTCCTTGTCGGCCTTGACCAGAATCATGAATCGCATGTCGTTCTCCTTCGCGTTGCGGATGTGAGCCGGGCCGCCGGCTTCATGCCGGCCGAAAGCGTCGGCTCTATCCGTACGACGAACGAGCGGAGCCCGGATCGACAGGCTCTGACACTTTGTTTCAATTCTCGGCGGCAGCGACCCAGTGATTGTCCAGCCGCAGCGCGGGAAGGGCCAACGGGCGAGACGGCACGGTCTGCAATGTGAGCGCCTGTTTTTCCCCGCCGGCCCACAGGGCCGTGGGCGTCGCGGCCAGCGCGCAGCCCGAGGCCAGCGCGGTGAAGCCGGCTGCGCGGCCGTCGGCATGCCAGAGCGCCACGCCGTTCGCGCGGGGACAGGCCACCGCGAAACCGCCGCCGCGCCAGGCCGCGATGTCGCCGCCGTAGCCGGCCAGCGGCGCCGGCTCGGCCAGGCGCAAAACTTCGCCATCGAAGAGTGCGAGCACCGACGCGCCGGCGCGTCGCGGTTCGTCGTCGTGCTCGGCCTGCAGCGCGATGCCGACGTGGCGGCCTTGCCGAGCCAGGTGGCGCAGGCTCAGGCGCGCATCGTCGAGCCGCCATTGCCCGAGCCGGCGCCCGTTCGCTTCCACGTCCAGCCGCACCAGCGAAGCGTCCATGCGATCGAGTCCACGCTTGGCACGGCCGGTCTCGGGCTGCGTCGGGATGCCGCCGTTGGCCACGAGGAGCCGGCCCTGCACATCGAACAGCAGCGCATGCGGATCGAGGCCGTGGCTCGGCCATTCGGCGCGCTGCTCCAGGCTGCGCGCGTCGCGCACGCCGATGAGGCCCGCGCCGGTGTCGAGGTCGGTCTGCGTCGTGTAGAGCGTGCGGCCGTCGGGGCTAACCAGCACGTGGCCGTTGAAGCTGCGATCGGGCTCGCTCCACACGCGCTGCACGGTGCGCTGTTTCGGGTGCCAGCGCAGCAGCCAGTCGCCCGGCCGGCGTGCCACGGCCAGGAGTGTGGCGCCGCGCTCCCACAGCAAACCGTGGGCGCGCGTCGGCACCTCGGTCGAGGCGGCGATGTGCAGCGCGCCGTCCGTTTCGACCAGCAGGCCGATGTGGTGACCGGCTTCGTCGTCCCAGGCGGCGGCGAGCCTGCAGCCCGCAGCCCCGGTGCGGCCGGCGACGCGGGCCAGCACAGGCGAGCCGGCAGCGTCGGCGCGGCCATCGCCGCGGGCCAGTCTCGGCGCCGTGAGGGCGGCCAGCGCGGCGAGGCAGTGGCGGCGGTTCAGGGACGACGACGAGTCCATCACGCGCAATCCGGGCTCGCCGTGGTGGCATCGGGAACCGCTGCAAGGACCGGTGCGGCGCCGGACCGCGGCGGGCTGCACCAGCTCGTTTGCCGCGTCACGGAAGTTGCTCGGGCACGACGCGGCCTCAATCGCCGTCGGCATCGGAAAAGCCGATGCTGACCTCGAGCGCAGGCGCGACCTGCTCCTGCACCACGCGCCCGAGGGCGGCCAGCGCGCCCGCGGCATGCCTCAGGCGCTCGGGCGCCTGGACGGACAGGCCCGCCAACGAGCGGTCGGCCTGCTGCACGGCATGCCGA
>NZ_JACDCU010000517.1 GCF_013817365.1 Methylibium sp.
GGTCCGCGTGCCGGGCCTGGTGCTGCCCCGCATCGCTCTGGACGCCGACGGCACGCTCGCCGAGCACCGCGCCAGTCTGAGAGCCAGCCTGCGTCAGCCAGCGCCCGCGCCCGGCAGCGAGGCGAGCGCCGCAGCGCCGGCCGCCGCCGCGGAATCGCTCGCACTGGCCGCCGACCTGAGCGGCGCTTGGCGAGCCGGGACCGGCAAGGCGCCATCAACGTGGCGCGCCACGCTGAGCGAACTGTCGCTGCGTCGGACAACGAGCCCGGCGAACGGCAGCGCGAGCGGCGACCCCCGCAGCGGCTCTGAAGGCCGCAGCAGCGCCGATGCCGGCACTGGCACTGGCACTGGCACTGGCACTGGCACTGGCACTGGCGCCCGCAAAGCAAGGCCGTCGAGCGCCCCGCCGCTGCCGCTGTTCGTCGCGCGCGACCTCCAACTGGTGCTCGAACAGGGCGAGCAATCCCTCGCCCTTCGGCTCGAGCCCGGCCGCGCCGCGGTGCTCGGCGCGGCCCTGCGCTGGAGTCGGCTGCAGTGGCAGCGCAACGGCGCGGCGCCCGCGCGGCTGGCGGTGCAGGCCGAGGTGGAACCTTTCGTCGTGGCTGAATTGCTGCAGCGGCTGCAGCCCGGATTCGGCTGGGCCGGCGACCTGCGCCTGGGCGCGCGCATCGACGTGAGCAGCGATCCGGTCGTGCGCGCGCAGGTGGAAATCGCACGCACCGGCGGCGACCTGCAGATCAGCGAGTTCGGCGTCGTTCAATCGCTGGGCCTGACCGACCTACGGGTCGCACTCGACGCGCAGGCCGGCGTGTGGCGCCTGACCGAACTGATCGCCGGTGCCAACCTCGGCCGCATCGAGGGACGGCAAACGGTGCGGGCCGAGCCCACCGCGCTGTTTCCCGGCCCCGAGGCGCCGATCGACGGGCGACTCGACGTACAGGTCGAAAACCTGGCCGCCTGGGGTGCCTGGATCCCTGCCGGCTGGCGCCTGGGCGGCACGCTGGACGCGTCGCTGCGCCTGGCCGGCCGCGTCGGCGCGCCCGAACTGATCGGCGAGGTGCACGGCCGCGAACTGGCCCTGCGCAACACACTGGAGGGCGTGTCCCTGCGCGAGGGGCGGCTCGACGCGCGCTTCGATGGCAACAGTGCTCGCCTGGAGGTGCTGCGCTTCCAGGCCGGCGAAGGCGAGCTGCGCGCCAGCGGCACGGCACGGCTGGGCGCGCAGCCGCAGGCGCAACTGGCGCTTGTCGCCGAAGAGGCCGAGGTGCTCGGGCGCGTCGATCGGCGCATCGTCGCGAGCGGCCGGATCGACGTGCGGCTCGATCCCGAGAAGGTCGCCATCACCGGCAAACTGGGCATCGACCGCGGCCTGATCGACATCAGCCGCGGCGGCGCGCCCAGCCTCGCCGAAGACGTGACCGTGCGCCGCCCGGGAGACACGGCGGCGGCCGACGAAGCCGCCGCCGCCGAAGCTGCGCCGAGCGCGCCCCGCGCCGTGGAGATGCAACTGGCCATCGACCTCGGCGAGCGGCTGCAACTGCGCGGCCTCGGCATCGACACTCGGCTCACAGGCAAGTTGCAGATCACCACCCCGAAGGGTCGGCTCGAAGCACGCGGAGAGATTCGCACGCAAGACGGCACCTATCAGGCCTATGGCCAGGATCTCCAGATCGAGCAGGGCATCATCACCTTCGTCGGCAATCTGGAGAACCCGCGCCTGAACATCGAGGCGGTCCGTGCCGAAACCGACGTTCGCGTCGGTGTTCGCGTCACCGGCAGCGTGCTGACGCCGCGCATCCAGCTGTTCTCCGACCCTGAAATGCCCGCCACCGAAAAGCTCGCCCTGCTCGTCACCGGGCGCAGCTACGACGAACTGGCTGGCTCCGAGACGCTGCTGCTCCAACGCGCCGCCCTCGCACTGCTGCAGGGCGACGGCAGCGGCGGCAGCAAGTTCGACCCGGCCAAGCTGCTGCGCCTGGACGAGTTGTCGGTGCGCCAGAGCGACGGCGCGACCGCCGACACCATCGTGACCCTCGGCAAGCAGCTGTCCGAGCGGGTGTACGTGGGCTACGAGCGCGGCCTCAGCGCCGCGGCCGGCAACCTGCAGTTGATCTACCGCATCGCCCAGCGTTTCACGGTGCGCGCGCAGTCCGGCGAAGACCCGGCGATCGATCTGATCTGGATGTTCCGCTGGAACTGAAGGACCGCCTACCGGTCGGTTTGGTCGCGCTCCTGTTCCCGCTCTTCGATGCCGTGGCTGAACCGGAACAGCACCCGCAGGATGATCAACACCATGAACGTGCTCAGCACGGCGGTGGTCTCCAAACCCAAGCCTGCCGTGATGCCGATGGCGGCAGTGGCCCAGATGCCGGCCGCCGTCGTCAGGCCGCGGATCACGCCGTCGTCCTTGAGCTTGAGCACCGCTCCGGCGCCCAGAAAACCGATGCCGGCGACGATGCCCTGCAGCACGCGGCTCAGATCGCCCAGTTCCATGCCGGCCTGCCTTGGCGCCAGCACGAACAGCGCGGCGCCGAGCGACACCAGCATGTGCGTGCGCAAGCCGGCGGCGCTGTCGCTGCGCTCGCGCTC
>NZ_JACDCU010000149.1 GCF_013817365.1 Methylibium sp.
GCGGCGAGGTTCTTGTGCGTCGCGCTGACGATGCGCACGTCCAGCGGCAACTCCTGCGTGGCGCCGACCGGGCGCACCGAGCGCTCCTGGATCGAACGCAGCAGCTTGCTCTGCATCGACAGCGGCAGGTCGCCGATCTCGTCGAGGAACAGCGTGCCGCCGCGTGCTGCCTGGAAGAAGCCATCGCGGTCTTCGTTGGCGCCGGTGAAGGCGCCCTTGCGGTAGCCGAAGAACTCGGCCTCGAGCAACTGCTCGGGGATTGCGCCGCAGTTGACCGCGATGAAGGGCTGCGCCCGGCGCACGCTCACGTCGTGAACAGCGCGCGCGACCAGCTCCTTGCCCGTGCCCGACTCGCCCTGCACCAGCACCGGCGCCATGCTCCGTGCCACCTTCTCCACAAGAGCGCGCACTTGCGCCATGGCCGCCGAGTTGCCGGCCATGCGGGCGAGCGCACCGCGCGGCGCCGGCCGCAGGGCGCGCGCACTGCCGCTCTCCGAGGGCAACTGATCGGGCTGAACGGTCGGGGCGCTGGCCGTGCCCGTGCCGCGGCCGAGTGCGGCGGCGACGACGCTGCGGAACACCTTGAGGTCGACCGGCTTGGTCAGGTAGTCGTAGGCCCCGGCCTTGAGCGCTTCGACCGCGCTCTCGGCGGACCCGTAGGCCGTGATGACGATGATCTTCTCGCGGCGCCCGGCCTCCTCCAGCCGGCGTAGCAGTTCGAAGCCCAGGCCGTCGGGCAGGCGCATGTCGGTGATGACGGCGCTGAAGCTGCGGTCCTTCAACTGCGCCCACGCGTCCTCGACGCTGCCCGCGGTCTCGATGTCGTAGCCCTCGCGCAGCAAGGTCAGCTCGTAGAGCGTGCGCAGGTCGGGCTCGTCGTCGACCACGAGCACACTGAAGTGGGAAGCGGAGCTCATGAACTCAAGGGAAGCCGGGTTTCGCTGGCGGCCAGTGGCCCGCGGCGCATCGTGACCGAGAACTCGTTGCGGTGGCGCTCGGTGGCGGTCCGCGCGCGGTAGTCGATGCTGGCGCCGTACCGCTCGCACAGCTCACGGCAAATATACAAGCCCAGGCCGGTGCCGCGGCTGCGCGTCGAGAAGAAGGGCTCGAACAGATGGCGCTCGACTTCGGGTGCGATCACGTCGCCGTCGCTGTGCACGGTGAGCAGCGCACGGCTCTCGGCGGCTTCAGTCAGCCGCACTTGCACGGCGCCGGGCGCCGCGCTGCCGTGGCGCAGTGCGTTGTCGAGCAGATTCACCAGCACGCGGCGCAGGTGCTCGCCATCGAACACGACGCCCAGCGGCTGCGCGGGGAGCTCGATCTGCACCGCGCTGTCGGTGCCCAGGCGCAGGCCGGCAATGCGCGCCCATTCACCGCAGATGGCGGCGACCTGCGTGCTGGCGTCGAGCGGCGACGGCGCGCGCTGCGGTCCGGGGGCGACTTCCATGACGTCATCGACGATGCGCTTCAGGCGCTCGGCGTTCTCGGCCACGATGCGGGTGAGCTGGCGTGCCTGCGCGTCGTTAGCGTCTTCAGCGAGCAGCGCGTTGGCCTGCAGGATGGCGGCGAGCGGGTTGCGGATCTCGTGCGCGATGCCGGCCGACACGCGCCCCATTGCAGCCAGCTTCTCCTGACGTGCCCGCGCCTGCACGCTGCGCAGATCCTCCAGAAAAAGCACGCAGTACTCCTCCAACTGGCTGCTTTCCTGGCGCTGCGTGAAACGCACGCGCAGTCGCAGCTGGGTCGATCCATGCCGCGGCCCGGGCTTGCCGGTCGCCGCCCGGGGCAGGCTCACGTCGCGCCCGCTCTCCGGCCAGCTGCCGTCGGCAAACGCGCGATCGACCGCCAGCACCAAGGGCTCCCACGCCGCCACGCCGGTCAGCGCGAAACTTTCGTTCAGCGTCACTTGCGGCTCTCCGAGAAGCAGGCGCACGGCCGGGTTGGCGGCCCGCACGCGGCCACGGCGATCGACCACCATCACGCCGTCCTGCATCTCCTGCAGCACCAGCCGGTTGAGTTGAGCTTGCTGGCGCGCCAGCTCGAAGCTGCCTCGCGCCGTTCGCTCCTCCCGCGCCAGCCGGCCCGACAACTCGCCCGCGAGGAGGCTGACAACGAAGAGCCCCGCGCCCGCCAGGCCGGCCTGCGTGAGCAGCAGCGGTGTCTGAGCGCCACCGTTGAACCACGCCGCCGCCAGCAGTACCAGCGTGCCGGCGGCCGATACGCCGAGCGCCTGCCGCTGCGGTGTGAGCACGCCGGCCATCAACGCCGGCAATACCAGCAGCGCCGAATAGTTGAGCGCGCTTCCGTCGGTCAGCAGATGCAGGGTGGCGAACACGACCAGATCGAGGCCGATGGTGGCCAGCCATTGCCGGTTGCGCAACCGCGTGCCGGTGGCCGGCGCGCGCCCGAGCAGCTCGGGCATCAGCCACAGCGCCACGGCCGCGAAGGCATAAGCGGCGCACAGCGCGAGCACGAGATCGGCGCGCGGCTGCGCGGCGAGCCAGGTGATGAGCACCTCGGTGGCGAGCAGCACCACACTGAGCGCCGCACGCGCGGCGACGAAGGCGCGGTACAGCAGCATCAGACCGCTTTGCCCGGTGCTGGCGATGCGCCGAGCCTGGCGCGACAGGAAGCGCGAATCGGCGGCGCTGCCGTCCCGTGATTCGCCTCGGTCCAGCCGGGAGTGGGCCGCAGCGTCGTCGCTGGGCGAATGGCCCTCGAGCGCGCCGAACCACGAAGCCTCGGGGGCCGCGGCACCGCCGCGACCGGCGCGCCCGGTCATCGGGAGCGGTCGCCGCAAACGCGGCGGTGCTCGTCGCAGCAATAGAGGCCGAGCACGCCGGGCACGGCTTCGGCACGCGGCAGGTGCACGCCGCAATGCGTGCACGGCACCATGGCCTGCAAGGCCGGCGGCGCAGCGTTCGGCTTGCGCGTCGCCGTGCGCGAACGCGAGCGGGCCCACCACAGCACGGCGGCAATCACGAGCACGAGCACCAAGTACTTCATCATCGCCATTCGATCCGTCGATGCGCCATCGATGGGCAATCAGCCTGCATTCACTGCGTGGTGCCGCGCAAGAGCAGCACCTCGATCACGAAGCGCGAACCCACGTAAGCCAGCAGCAGCAGCAGCGCGCCCACATAAAGCCAGCGCGTGGCGAGGTGGCCGCGCCAGCCGAAAGCGCGGCGCCCGGCCAGCAGTGCGGCGAAGACGGCCCAGGCCAGCACCGAAAACACGGCCTTGTGATCCCAGCGCCACGGGTCGGCGAACCACCAGCCGAGCAGCAGGGTGGCCGACAGCACCGCGAAGCCTGCGCCGACGAAGCGAAAGGTCAGCGTCTCGAGCCTCAGCAGCGGCAGCGCATCGGGTGCAGGCAGCGCCTCGCCGGCCACCGGCTTGCCGCGCAAGCGCTGCTCCGCGCGGCGCAGCAACGCGGCATGCAGCAGGGCGGCACCGAACAGACCGTAGGAAGCGATGCCCAGCACCCAGTGCAGCGGCGCCCAGGGCGAACCGCCATGCGCGCGAAGTTCGCCGGGAAAGAGCAGCGCCAGGGCCACCGCGCCGGCACCGAGCAAGGCGAGTGTGCGACGTACGCCCGCGATCGGCACGAAGCGACTTTCGATCGCATAGACCGCAAGCACCAGCCACAGCGTCACCGACAGCGCCGGCGCGAAGCCGAAGCGCGCGCCGGGCGCCGGTTCCCCGATGCCCACGCCATGCACGACGATCGCGAAGGCATGCGCCACCCAGCCGATCACCAGCGCGATGCCCCGCCAGTCCGCCTGCCGGCCCAGGCCTGCCAGCAGATAAGCCAGCAGGGCGACCACGCTGGTCGCAGCGAGCGGCAGCAGGCTCGCGACAGAGGCCCCGGGCGATAAAATCATGGGTCGCAGTGTACTTTCGCGACTCTTGCGCGAGACGCCGAACGGGCTCCACAACCACGGCACCCCGCGCCTGAAGCTCGGCTGCACCGAGGCCGCCCCGGCTGCTTTGATGGCCGCGCACACCAACCCGAGAACTCCCGCATGGCCTCCGCCCTTTCCGAACGCCTGAGTCGCCTCGTCAAGACGATGCGCGGCCAGGCCCGCATCACCGAAGAGAACGTGCAGGACATGCTGCGCGAGGTGCGCATGGCCCTGCTCGAAGCCGACGTGGCGCTGCCGGTGGTGCGCGATTTCATCGCGCGGGTGAAGGAAAAGGCGTTGGGCCAGGAGGTGGTGGGGTCGCTCTCGCCCGGACAGGCGCTGGTCGGCGTGGTGCACAAGGAACTGGCCGCGACGATGGGCGCCGGCGGCGTGAGCGAACTCGATCTCGCAACGCAGCCGCCCGCGGTGATCCTCATGGCCGGCCTGCAGGGCGCCGGCAAGACCACGACCACCGCCAAGCTGGCCCGTTACCTGATCGCGCGCAAGAAGAAGGTGCTGACAGTCTCGGGCGACGTTTACCGGCCGGCCGCGATCGAGCAGCTGCGCACGGTGACCAAGCAGGCAGGGGCGGAGTGGTTCCCCTCGCAGGCCAGCGACAAGCCGGTGGACATCGCCCGCGCCGCGCTCGACCACGCGAAGCGGCATTTCTTCGATGTACTGCTGGTCGACACCGCCGGCCGTCTGGCGATCGACGAAGCGATGATGGCCGAGATCCGCGAGCTGCATGCGGCACTCAAGCCCATCGAGACACTGTTCGTCGTCGATGCGATGCAGGGCCAGGACGCGGTCAACGTCGCCAGGGCCTTCAAGGAGGCGCTGCCGCTGACGGGCATCGTGCTCACCAAGCTCGACGGCGACTCGCGCGGCGGTGCGGCGCTCAGCGTGCGGCAGGTGACGGGGGCTCCGATCAAGTTCGCCGGCGTGTCCGAGAAGATCGACGGCCTGGAGGTGTTCGACGCCGAGCGCCACGCCGGCCGGGTGCTCGGCATGGGCGACATCGTGGCGCTGGTCGAGGAGGTGCAAAAAGGCGTCGATGTGCACGCGGCGCAAAAGCTGGCCGCCAAGGTCAAGTCGGGCGGCGGGTTCGACCTCGACGACTTCCTTGCGCAGATTTCGCAGATGAAGAACATGGGCGGCCTGGCCGGCCTGATGGACAAGCTGCCCAGCCAGTTCGCCGGCAAGGCCGGTCAGCTCGGTGCCGCCGACATGGACCGCGCCGAGCGAGACGTGCGCCGCATGGAGGGAATCATCCGCTCGATGACGCCGCAGGAGCGCCGCAAGCCCGAGCTCCTCAAGGCCAGCCGCAAGCGCCGCATCGCCGGCGGGGCCGGCGTGCAGGTGCAGGAGATCAACCGCCTGCTCAAGCAGTTCGAGCAGATGCAGGACATGATGAAGAAGATGAAGGGCGGCGGCATGATGAAGATGATGAAGCGCATGGGCGGCATGGGCGGTCCGGGCGGCATGGGTCTGCCGCGCTGAGCGATCGAGTTCCTCGCCGAATCGGCACTGCTACCCGGCCGACCGAACGAAACGGCGAACCGGCATCTCCGGCGACCATCGGGTATTGCCCTTGCTCCCGTGACAGAGTACGCCGATCGGCCTGTGGACACGTTTGGCAACCGTCGTCTTTCCTTGTCGCATTGACGCCTACAAGCCGCCGTCTTACGGTATGCCTTCGCTTCGAGAAAGACTTGGACCATGGACCCGATCGCCCTGCTTGCGCTCGCCGCGCTGGCTGTTGTCGCGGGCTTCTGGCTGTGGCGCCGCCGCGGCGCAGTCGCCGAGGGCGATGAAGGCGGATCACGCCCTCAACGCGTCGACGCCCTCGACACCGTGGCGGCCTGGCCGCCTGAAGCCACCCGCATACTGACGCAGCAGGAGCGCCGCGCCTACACGCTGCTCTCGCAGGCCTTGCCCGACTACATGGTGCTGGCCCAGGTGCCGGTATCGCGCTTCATCCGCGTGCCGACGCGCAATTCCTACCATGAGTGGATGCGCCGCGTCGGCCAGCTGTGCGCCGATCTGGTGATCTGCGACCCGGCCTCTCAGGTGATCGCGGTGGTCGAGGTTCGTCGCCCGCCCAACAAGGAGAGCGAGCGCACCCGCAAGCGCCACGACCGCATGGACCGCGTGCTGCGCAAGGCCGGCGTGCGCGTGATCGAGTGGAACGAGGAAGCCTTGCCGCACCGCGACGCGGTTCGCGAGCAGATCGTGCCGACGCCCAAAGGCTCGAACAGCGATGAAGGCGCCGCGCTGAGCATGCGCGGGCCGCTGCCCGAGCCGGACAGCGGTTTGGTGCCGGCGGCCCCACTGGCAGCCGTGCCGGGCACGAGCCGTGAGCCGAGAGTCGCACCAAAAGGAGCCGTCGCCCCTTCTATCCGCAGCCCCGCGACGCTCGAGGACGCATTCGAGGCAACCGACGCCTCAAGCCGGCGCGACGAAGCGGTGCCGTCCGAGCCGACGCCTTCGACGTGGTTCGACGAACTCGAATCGGACCGCATGCCGCTGGATCGGCCCAAGCGCTGAGCCGGCCGGGCAAACGCGCGCTCAGCTCAGCAACGCCTGAGCGAACTCGCGTGCGCTGAAAGTCTGCAGGTCCTCGAGCTTTTCGCCGACACCGACGAAGTACACCGGCACGGGCCGCCCGCCTGTGCGTTCGCGCTCGCGAGACCACAGGGCAATGGCGGCCAGCACGCCGCCCTTGGCGGTGCCGTCGAGCTTGGTGACGATCAGGCCGGTGAGCCCGAGTGCCGCATCGAAGGACTTGACCTGCGCCAGCGCGTTCTGTCCGGTGTTGCCGTCGACCACCAGCAGCACCTCGTGCGGCGCGCCGGGCATGGCCTTGCCGATGGTGCGCTGGATCTTCTTCAGCTCATCCATCAGATGCAGTTGCGTGGGCAAGCGGCCCGCGGTATCTGCGATCACCACCTCGCAGCCACGCGCCTGGCCGGCCTTGACGGCATCGAAGCTCACGGCGGCCGGGTCGCCGCCTTCCTGGCTCACGATCTCGACCCGGTTGCGGTCGGCCCACACTGCGAGTTGCTCGCGCGCTGCCGCGCGAAAGGTGTCCGCGGCGGCCAGCAGCACCTTCACGCCGCCCTGGGCGAGGTGGCGGGTGAGCTTGCCGATCGTGGTGGTCTTGCCGGCGCCGTTGACGCCCGCGACCATGATCACCGTCGGCTCGGCCTCGCCGATGACCAGTGCCTTCTCCAGCGGCGCAAGCAGCGCAGCCACGGCGTCGGCCAGTAGCAGCTTGACGGCCGCCGGCGTGTCGGCCTTGCTCTCTTTCACACGGCGCTTCAGGTCGGCGAGCAGGTGCTCGGTGGCCTGCACGCCGGCGTCGGCCATCAACAGGGCGGCCTCCAGTTCCTCGTACAAGGCTTCGTCGATGCGCGTGCCGGTGAAGACCTGCGCAATGCCGCTGCCCGTGCGCCGCAAGCCCAGCTTGAGACGGTCGAACCAGGGGCGTCGCGCTTGAGCGGCGGGCCCGACGTCGGCCATGCCGGATTCGGCACCGGAGGGGGGGGGTGCGACGGGTTCGATCAGTGCAGGTGACCCGGGGAGCGCGACGGGCACGAGCGGAGCGACGGGTTCGCGGACCGGCTTGGGTAGAGCCACCGAGGCTTGCGAGCGCGACGGCTCGGCGGCAGGCTCCGGTGCAGGCTCCGGCGCAGGCGCGAGCACGGGCACGGATCGTGTAGTTACCGGCGCTTCACTCGGCCCAGTCTTGCGAAAGCGGTCGAGCCAAGAGCGCCTCGCCGGCTCGGCTTGCGGCTCTGCGGCCGCCGACTGCTCCAGAGCGGCGGAAGCTTCGGGCGCCGATCGTGCCGGCGGCTCGAGCGCAGGGGCTGGCGGGTCGGGCGGCGGCGCAGCGGGCGCTTCGGGCAACTCCAGGGGCGAGTCCACGGGCGGCTCTCCGGGCAGAACTGCGGGCGGCTCGGCCAGCGCCGTCTTCTTCTTGAAAAAACTGAACATGTCCCTCGATTTTAGGGACCGCACCGAAGCCCCCTGATCCGAACGTCGACCTCACTTGGCACGCCGGCAGCCAGCACCTGTAATCCAGGCGTTCTCTCGGCTCAGTAGGAGACGCCATGGCGACCATTCGATTGAGTGCCGCGCTGCGCAGCGAGTACCTGCATTTGTTCGATTCCTGCGAGCTGCGGCCCGAACGCACCCGCGAGACCGAAGCGACGCTGCAGCGCATCCTGGCGCAGCAAACGCGCTATCAGCAGGTCGAAGCCACGACGGGTGTGCCGTGGCATTTCATCGCCGTGGTGCACCAGATGGAATCGGGCGGCCGCTTCGACTGCCACTTGCACAACGGCGACCCGCTCGGCGCGCGCACGCGCCAGGTGCCTCGTGGCCGACCGCGCGTCGGCACGCCGCCCTTCGCCTGGGAGGTGAGCGCTGCCGATGCGCTGGCGATGCACGGCCTGTCGGCCGACACCGACTGGGGTCTGGCGAGACTGCTCTACGAGCTCGAGCGCTACAACGGCTTGGGCTACCGGCTTCACCACCCCGAAGTGCGTTCGCCCTAGCTGTGGGGCTTTTCGACGCATTACAGCTCGGGCAAGTACGTCGCGGATGGCCGCTGGTCGCACAGTGCC
>NZ_JACDCU010000150.1 GCF_013817365.1 Methylibium sp.
GCCTACTACCAGCGCAGCCCGGGCGAACTGGCGTTGGCGGTGCTGCCGCCCGAACTGCGCGGACTGGATGCAGCGGCGTTGGGGCGGCGAATCAACCGGCTGCGGGCGCAGCTCTCGGCGAAGTCGCCGCAAGCAACGGGCGCACGGAGCGCAGGCGGCTCGAGGTGCCCAACCGAGCCGCCTGCGCCAACCCGCTTGCCTGACGCGCTCGGCCCCGTGCCCAGTACCGAGCAGTCCGCCGCCCTCGCTGCGCTGGCCGCCCCGGTGCCGGCCGATGCGCCCGGCGTGACCCTGCTGCACGGCGCCACCGGCAGCGGAAAGACCGAGATCTATCTGCGCGAAGCGCGCCGCGCGCTCGACGCCGGCCGCCAGGCGCTGGTGCTGGTGCCGGAAATCAATCTCACGCCGCAGCTCGAAGCGCGTTTCATCGAGCGCTTTCCCGGTCGGCGCGTTGTCTCGTTGCACAGCGGCCTGACGCCGGCCCGGCGCCTGAAGCACTGGCTGATGGCGCTGCTCGGCGAGGCCGACCTGGTGCTGGGCACGCGCATGGCGGTGTTCGCCCCGCTGCCACGGCTGGGCCTGATCGTGGTCGACGAGGAGCACGACCCGTCCTACAAGCAGCAGGAAGGCGCGCGCTATTCGGCGCGCGACCTCGCGGTGGTGCGCGGGCGCATCGAGCGCGTGCCGGTGCTGCTGGGCTCGGCCACCCCCTCGCTGGAAAGCTGGCACAACGCCCTGACCCCGGCCGAGGGCGGGCCGGGCCGCTACCGCCGCCTGACGCTGGCCTCGCGCATCGGCGGCGGCGCGCTGCCGGCCGTGCGTTTGGTCGACATGGGCCGGCTGCCGCGCGAAACGGTGCGCGATACGCCGATCGCCCCGCCGCTGCTGGCCGCGCTGCAGGAGCGGCTGGCGCGTGGCGAGCAGAGCCTTGTGTTCCTCAACCGCCGCGGCTATGCGCCGGTGCTGCACTGCCTGGACTGCGCCTGGAAAAGCGCCTGCGCCCACTGCAGCGCTTGGCGCGTGTTCCACAAGCGCGACCGCACGCTGCGCTGCCACCACTGCGGCTTCAGCGAACGCGTGCCGCGCGCCTGCCCGGAGTGCGGCAATGCCGACATCCAGCCGGTCGGCCGCGGCACCGAGCGGCTGGAGGAACAGCTCGCCGCCCTGCTCCCCGGCGCGCGCCTGGGCCGCATTGACGCCGACACGACGCGGCGCAGCGGCGCACTGGAAGCCGAGCTGGCGCGCGTGCATGCTGGCGAGATCGACGTGCTGGTCGGCACGCAGATGATCGCCAAGGGGCACGATTTCCGGCGCATCACGCTGGTGGCGGCGGTCAACCCCGACGCGGCCCTGTTCAGCAGCGACTTCCGCGGCCCCGAGCGCCTGTTCGCGCTGCTGCTGCAGGCCACCGGCCGGGCCGGCCGCGACGCCGAACAGGCCGCGCGGGCCGAGATGTGGGTGCAGACCTGGCATCCGCAGCATCCGCTCTACGCGGCGCTGCGTGCGCACGACTACGAGACGTTTGCGCGCCAGCAGCTTGCCGAGCGCCTGTCGGCAGGGTTGCCTCCGTATGCCCATCTGGCGATCCTGCGCGCCGACGCCCGCAGCCAGGCGGTGGCGCAGGCCTGGCTGCAGGCGGTGGGCGACGCGTCGGCCGGCCTACCCGAAGCGGCACAGGTCGCGCTCTATCCGCCGGTGCCGCTGGCGGTGCAGCGGGTGGCCGATGTGGAGCGTGCGCAGATGCTGGTCGAGTCGGCCTCGCGGCCGGCGCTGCAACGTTTCCTCGCTGCATGGGGTGCGCTCCTGCAGGCCCGGCGGCCGGAGCAAAAGGGCGTGCTTCGATGGGCGGTCGATGTGGACCCGCTGGCGATCTGAATTGCGCCGCTCGGCAGGGCCAGAACCTGAATTTCTCCGGGGCGGAACCTGAATTTCTCCTCTCCCGTCCGGGAAGAGGCCGGGTGAGGGGCCGCACGGCCTCCGTTTGTGCGAGGCCTTGACCGGCACGAGAAATCTCATGCAGACGCTGCCCTCGGTGGCGTCGTCGCGCATCCGCGCCCACGCCAGCGGGTATCGGGCCGCAGCACTCAGCCCGGCTTGGCTCCAAACACGCCGGCCAGACCCGAGAAGCTCAGGAAAGCCAGCACGGTCGAAGTCATGATGATCCGCGCGACCCGCCCGTTGTCGGCCGAGAAGCGCTCGGCCAGCAGCGAGACGTTGCTGGCCGAAGGCAAGGCCGCGGCCAGTGTCAGCACCATCAGCTCGAAGCGCGACAGCGGCGCGCCGAGCGCGATGGCCGCGCTGCCCAGCCCAAACACCAGCGCCGGGTGCACCGCCAGCTTGATCAGCGCGACCGGCACGAACAACGCCGGCGGGGTGCGCGAGTGGGCGTGCTGACCGGCGCGCCATAGCACGGCGCCGATGGTGAACAGGGCCACCGGCGTTGCGGCGCCGGCCAGCAGTTCGACGATGCGGTCGATCGGCCCCGGCAGGCCCAGGCCATAGGCGGAAAACAGCGCGCCGAGCGCGATTGCCCAGGGCTGCGGGTTGCCGATCGGGCCGCGCAGGGCGTTGCGCAGGCGCCGGCCGAGCGGCAGGTGCGCGTTGTCGTGCATCTGCGCCAGGGCCAGGCAGACCGAGCTGGTGATGAACATGTCGATCAGCAGGGTGACCATCATCGGCCCGGCGGCGGCGGCGCCGAGCAGCGCGGTCATCAGCGGCATGCCCATGAAGCCGGTGTTCGGGAATGCGGCGACCAGCGCGCCGAAGGCGGCGTCCTTCAGGTTCACGCGCGGGCCGCGGGTGACCCGAAGGGTGAAGGCGACGATGGCCAGCGCCGCGATGCTCCACACCGCCAGCATCGCCGGGTTGAGCAGCTTGTCCACCGGCGTGCTGGCGCCGAAGCGAAACAGCATGCAGGGCAGCGCGAAGAACAGCACGAAGGCGTTGAGGCCCGGAATCGTCGCCTCGGGCATCAGGCGCAGCCGGGCGGCGAGGTAGCCGCACAGGACCAGACCGAAGAAAGGGACCGTGACGGCGAGGATGGCAGGCATCGGGCGGGCAGTATGTCAGGCGCTTGCGATCGCATCGCGCCCTCTCTCTGGGTCAGCCCAACCCCGCTCGTGGGAGAGGAGTCGCGCAGCAGCGCATCGCTATGATCGCGCTCCCCTTTCGCTGCCTTGGTCCCGTTTCCTTGTCGCCTCCCCCCTCGCTCAACCCTGCGCAATTGCAGGCGGTGCATCACCTGAGCGGTCCCTGCCTCGTGCTGGCCGGCGCCGGCTCCGGCAAGACGCGGGTCATCACGCACAAGATCGCCCGCCTGCTGCAGCCCGGCCCCGGCGCCGGCCTCGAGGCGCGGCAGATCGCCGCCATCACCTTCACCAACAAGGCTGCGGCGGAGATGCGCGAACGCATCAAGGGCCTCGTCGGCGCCAAGGCGAGCAAGGGGCTGATCATCAGCACCTTTCACGCACTGGGCGTGCGGCTGCTGCGCGAGGACGGCGCGGCGATCGGCCTGAAGCCGCAGTTCTCCATCCTCGACAGCGACGACGTGGCCGGCCTGCTGCGGGACGCCGGCGGCAGCAGCGACGCCGCGCAGGCGCGGCGCTGGCAGTGGACCATCAGCCTGTGGAAGAACCAGGGCCTCACGCCCGAACAGGCCGAAGCGCAGGCGACCAATGACGACGAGCGCATCGCCGCGCGCGTGATGCAGCGCTACCAGGAGCGCCTGGCGGCCTACCAGGCGGTCGACTTCGACGACCTCATCGGCCTGCCGGTGGCCATGCTCCAGCGCGACGAGGCGGTTCGCGCCAAGTGGCAGGCGAGCCTGGGCCACGTGCTGGTCGACGAATACCAGGACACCAATGCGCAGCAATACGAACTGCTGCGCCTGCTGGTCGGCGACGGCAGCGAACGCACCGCCATGTTCACGGCCGTCGGCGACGACGACCAGAGCATCTACGGCTGGCGCGGCGCGACGATCGACAACTTGAAGCGCCTGCCGCTCGACTACCCGAAGCTCCAGGTGATCGCGCTGGAGCAGAACTACCGCTCTACGGGCAACATCCTGCGCGCCGCCAACAAGGTGATCGCCGCCAACCCGAAGATCTTCGAGAAGAAGCTGTGGAGCGAGCACGGCGACGGCGAGCCGGTGTGCGTGGTCGAGGGCGACAGCGAGGAGCACGAGGCCGAGCGTGCGGTCTCGCGCATCCAGGCCCTGCGTGCGCAAGGCGGCGCGCTGCTCGGCTCCGGTGCGCCGGTGCCGACGGACGGCTCCGGCGGCGGCCAGGGCATCGAGTGGAAGGATTTCGCCATCCTCTACCGCGCCAACCACCAGTCCCGCGTGTTCGAGCAGAAGCTGCGTGCAGCGCAGATCCCCTACAAGGTCTCGGGTGGGCAGAGCTACTTCGACCGCGCGGAGATCAAGGACCTTTGCGCCTGGCTGCGCCTGCTGGTCAACCAGGACGACGACCCGGCCTTCCTGCGCGCGGTGACCACGCCCAAGCGCGGCATCGGCCATCAGACGCTGGCCAGCCTGGGCAGCTTCGCCGGCCAGTGGAAGACCAGCCTGTACGAGGCCCTGTTCGCCGAGTCGCTCGGCACGGCGCTCTCCGCCAAGGCGGTCGGCTCGCTGCATGAGTTCGGCCGCTGCGTGAACGACCTGGAATACCGGGCGCGCCAGACCGTCGGTGGCGAGGATGCCAAGGCGCTGCTGCTCGGCTGGCTCAAGGACATCGGCTACGAGCAGCACCTGCACGACGGTGAAGACAGTGCCAAGCTCGCCGCGGCGCGCTGGGGCAACGTGCTCGACTTCGTCGACTGGATCGCCAAGCGCTGCGGCGGCGAGACCACGCAGGAGGCGGGCACCTTCGAGACGGAACGCAAGAGCGTGCTCGAGGTGGCGCAAAGCATCGCCGTGATCATCAGCTTGGCCGAGCGCGGCGACGAGCGCAACGTGCTGACCTTGTCCACCCTGCACGCCGCCAAGGGACTGGAGTGGCCGCACGTGCTGCTGGTGGGCGTGAACGAGGGCCTGCTGCCGTTCAAGCTGGAGGACGAGTCCTTGAGCGTGGAGGCGCTGGCGCAGCGGCTGGAAGAAGAGCGCCGGCTGATGTACGTGGGCATTACCCGTGCGCGCAGCACGCTGGCCGTGTCCTGGCTCAAGCGCCGCAAGCGCGGCCGCGAGACGGTGGCCGGTGCGCCCAGCCGCTTCATCACCGAGATGAAGCTAGAGGAAGAGCGCGCGCCCGGTTTGAGCCCGCGCGAACGGCTCAAGGCGCAGCGCGACGAGCTGGCGGCTCGTGCGGCGCAGGCTCTGGCGACGACGGCGGAGAAGTAGAACAGCGTGATTTAGAACCTGCTGGACAAGGACTTCAAGGACTACGGCGAATAAAACCGCTGCAGCAACGGCGGCTGCACCAACGCACCGGGTTCGGCAACCGGCTTCGCCCATGCCTACAACAACATCGTCGGGGGCGGATTGCTTACTGATGACCTGGAGGCCGCTTCGCATCGAAGGCACCCAGAGCCGCTTCGAAGCCGATGCCCAGCGCTTTGGCCGATACGCGGATGTCGAAGCTCTGAACCTTGCGCCGAGCGTTGTCGGCAAGCTGCTGCAGGCCGTGGGCAGGCGCGAGGAGACTTTGCTCCATCGCGTTGGCCAGTGCGTGCGCATCGCGCGGCGAAACCAGCCAGCCTGTGACGCCGGTTTCGACCAGTTCACGCACACCGCCCACGTCGGTGGCGATGGCCGGCCTGCCCGCTGCGAACGCTTCCATGATGGCCACGGGCAAGCCCTCGTCGTCGCTGGCCAGAACAAGTGCCCGCGATTCGCGCAAGTGCTGGCGCACCTGCTGCTGCGTTGCCCATCCGAAAAGCTGCACGTGCGCCGAGAGCCCGAGTTCCGCGACGCGCCGGTCGGCTTGCGCGCGCAGGCTTCCATCCCCGATGAGGGTCAGTTGGAAGCGGACACCGCGCTCTTCGAGCTGCTTTGCCGCGGCGATGAGCAGCAGCGGGTTCTTCTGCGGATCGAGGCGAGCCACGCACAAGAGACGGGGCGCCTGCGGAACCCGCGTGGGCGCTTCGTCGAGCCAGGCGGCATCGAGCCCGCAGCGCACGAGCTTCGCCTTGGCCGCCCACGCCGGGTAACGCTGTTCGACGGCACGCTGGCCGCTCGAGGAGACCACTGCAACGAACGATGCGCCGGCGATCTTGTCGCGCAGGTTGAGCCGCTCCGGGACGACGAACTCGTGCGGGCCATGAAAGGTCAGGCTGTAGCTCACCTTGCAAAGTCGGCTCGCAAGCAAAGCGACCGCTGCGGGATTGGTGCCGAAATGAGCATGGATGTGCCGGCAGCCCACCGCTTGCAGGCTTCGACAGAGCAGACACGCGAGCACGAAGTAGCCGGCGTGCGTTACGAATCGGCCGTCGCCGTTTCTGGCCATCCGCATGGCCTGCAGGAAAGCCCTATACGCGGCTACTGGGCGGCTTGCAAGGGCGATGGCCACCGAAGCCAGTACCTGCTGCCAATTCGACTCGAGCAGAACCTGCGTCATTCGCTGCTCGGCGGCATCGGCAGGATCGAGCTCGAGCAGCTTGCTGCGCCGGTGCGAGAAGCGATGCACCCGCCATCCGGCCGATTCGAGTGCGGCGATTTCCCTGCGAATGAAAGAGTGGCTCGGCGAGGGATAAACGTTGATCAGGTACGCAACGGCGCGGACGGTGGCTGGCGCGCCATTGGGCGTCACATCACGCCTTCGAACTCGCGGGCCTTTGCCGAGAGCTCGCGCGAGTTGATGCGGTGCACCTCGGTCAGAAGCCGCATCGCTGCCCTTCTGTGAGAGGCGGTGTGGACGATGTCGTGGCGGTGTTCGACATGCGCCATGCCCGCGTTCTCGTGGACGATGGCGAATCCCTTGAACTTCTCCGGCTTTTGCTTCACGGCGCGATGCAATGTCGTGCCGGTCACCAGATGAAGCCGGTTGAGCGACACGCGCTCGATGACGCGACGATGGCGGGCAAGGAACTCGACGCTTGCCTCCACGTCATCGGCCGTTTCGCCAGGGTGCCCGAGGATCATCGTGCAGCGTGCCGAGATCCCGGCCTGCGCGGTGCCATGAAGAAACGCGCTGATCGTTTCCAGCCGCGTTCCTTTCTTCATCGAGTCGGCCATGCGCTGGCTGCCCGTTTCGAGACCCGTGGTGAGCCGCACACAACCGGACTTCGCCGCTGCGCGCAGACTCGACTCCGACAAGCCGTTGTCCGCTTCGGTGCCCGCATGCACCGCGGCGATCCAGCGACTACCGGCGACGGTGTCCTGCATGCCGCCGATGATCGAGCGCCACATCTCGATGTTGCTGTTGAGTTTGAGGTCGGTGAACACGAAGCGAGAGACCCCGAAGCGCTGGTGGTGCTCGGAGAGTTCCGACAGAACGTTTTGCGGGCTGCGGCTGCGATAGGTGCGGCCTGCCGTGCTCGTGACATCGCTGCAGAACGTGCACACGCCCCAGCCGCATCCACGGCCGGTGATGACCGGCACAATCCGGTTCGGATACGCAGACCACGGGAAATCGCTGTAGTCAGGATAGGGCACCGAGTCCAGCCCCTGCAGCGGCGGCGCGAGGCCACCCCTCGGGCGGCCATGCGTGTCGGCGGTCATTACGCCTGCATGCACGCTCGGGTCGTTCTTCGCGAGCAGCGTCTCAAGGATGAGCGGCAATCGCAGTTCCACCTCTCCGGCGACAAGCGCTGAGAGCCCCGGCAGGCGAATCCACGCCTCGATCACATCGGGTTGAGCGAAGTACGGCCCGCCAATGATCACCGGGATGCCCATCTCCTTGCACGCCAGACAGATCTGCGCGCAGGTGTCGCGGTACATGAGATAGGTGGAAATCAGCACGGCTTGGGGCTTGGCAGCGGCGATCTCTGCCTTCACCGCCGCCAGCACTTGCGCCTCGTGGGAACTGATGCCAGAGAGCCGCTTCGAGGCGGCTCGATCCCGCCACCTGCGCACCCAGTCACGGCTGGAAGTGGCGACCCGGTAGTTCAGCTTTGCGGCAAACAGACTGAACCGGTGCGGGCGCGGCTCGCGCGTGACGCCCTGCACGCCCACCATGAGAGGGGCGAATACGGTGACCGCATAGTTCGCCCGGCGCAGGACTGCGGCAAGGTAGCCGATGGGCAGCGTCGGATAGCGTGCGAAGTTGTTGAGGTCGACGAGCAGCACGCTGCGTTGGCTCGACGGGTGAGATGCTTCGGTCATGATTCGGAGCAGAGCATATTCGCAAGATCGCGACTGCCTCTGCCGGCCTCAAGCGTCGCGGACCACCCCCGCTTTCATGCGCAGCGCTCCGCTGCCCGCCAACTCGTCCACCAGCCGTGCGGCCCATTCCCCCGGCGAGCGGGCCAGTTCCGTACCCACGCGCCGCCAGATCGCCACGAACAGCGACGCCTCTTGCGCCCACCGCAGCACTTCTTCCAGCGGCTGCTCCCGCTCTTCCATGAGGTGGTACTTCACCAGC
>NZ_JACDCU010000010.1 GCF_013817365.1 Methylibium sp.
GCCGCTCGATCAAGGCGAGCGACGACAAGTGCGCAAGCCTGTGCCACCGCTGCCACACCAAACTCGATCAGGGCCCATTCCTGTCGCGCGAGGCACGCCGGCAGATGTGGCAGCGAGCACACGAGCGCACGGTGCGCGAGTTGGTGCGGCAAAAGCTCTGGCCCGCCGCCGTGCCGCTGCCGGAGCGGTTTGTCGAACTCATGGACAGTTTCTGAAAAAAGATGGCGCAGACCCCTTGACGTTACGCGTAACGATGCTATGATTCTTTCACACCAACCGAAAGCGCACCATGAACAGCATCAACGAACTCCGCATTGAAATCGCAGACTGCAACCAAGCGATCAAAGCGTTCAAGTTGGGCCTGAAGCACTTGGCCCCTGCCGGTCTGGACGAAGCCCCTTCGGTTGTTTGGCTCGAAATGCAGAAGGCGGTGTGCAGCCGGAAGATCAGCGAAATGCGGGCTCAAGGATGAAACTGGAACCAGTGGCCCGCCGCTGGTTTGTGGCCTACGGGCCAGACAGCCGGCACCTTCAGGACGCCCGCCTGTTCGCCCTAAAGCGTGATGCGGTTGTGTTCTATGAGTCTCGGCAAGAGCGGGCCAAGCAACTGTTTAGCCTGGATTTCGAGCCGTGGCAGTGCGGCAAGAACCGACGCGTTTTAAGAGAGGACCAACACTGATGGACACCAGGATTGAAGAACTGGCTCTGATTATCGAAGAACGTTCTACGCAACGAGACGCAGACATCAATGGCGATACCTATCAGTCGTATCGCCGCCTGGAGTCGCTAGCCCGAGACATGCTGGAAGTCATCAAACAGTACCGGATTAAGCACCCGGAGAAGTACGAGGACACGTCGCTTCTGCGGTCTCGGCAGCAAGTCAAAGATGCTCACGAGCAGATAGTGAACCTGCGCAGTGAGTTGCGGGGCTACCGTGAGCGAGAGAAAACGATGGGCTGGGCGCAAGATTGAGCATGAGTCCAGCCAAAACTACAGCCCAGCGCCAAGCCGAGTTCCGCGCCCGCAAGGCTGCCGAGCAGGCCACCGAGGTACGCGGCATCTTTGCGCACCCCGACGACCACACCGAGGTCAAGGAAGCCGCCGCCAAGATCGCGCGCAGGCGGATGCGCCTTGCTAAACGCGATGCGGGCTAACGCATGACCTGCCCGCACTGCACATCAGCCACCACTAACCCCGACTGCGCTGCCCTCATGACCGACTGCCCGCAATGCGACATCAGGCAGACCGCCAGGGCGCCCAGGCGACGGAGAGAGCAGCGCTACGCCCAGATGCTGACCACGCAGGGTGAGGCAGCCATGCAGGCGTACCGGCTGGCTGTGATTGCCGAGTACCGAAGGATCGATGCGCTCAGGGAGAAAGCGTGACCGAAGCCGCCGCCCCGGTAGCCTTGGCGGGGGATGAATTGTCAGACACGACACAACCAAAATCGGAGGTAAATATGGGCCGCAAGAATGACGGATACGAACCTACAGAAGAAGAGGCCGAGGTGATTGATCGCGCAGGGCTTTCGGCCGCATGGCAGGCGCTGCAGCCGCTGAACGATGTAAACCTAGAGATATCAACAAGCGGCGTTCTCGCTTGCTTACGGGCGTTCAAGGCGGCTAGCTCGGCCGCTCATGAGGCAAAGAAAGCATTGGCATTCGCCCACCCTGGAAAGTACATCCGCCATTTTCCTGACGAAACCGCAATGGTGTGCAGCGCGCTTTTCGGCCTGGACGAGAATCCAGCCGACGTTAACCCATCGTCGATTGGCGGCGCCCGAATAGTTTGTCTATTAAAGGCTTGCAGAGCGCTGGAAGCTATGAGCCTCGTCCATTCTGCATTTGATGATGGCGATGAAGTGTTTGGCACCATCTATGCGGAGAAAACGATCATGGTAGCTGAGGAATATGGAATATATCGGCCGGGTTGATTGACGTTTATCGACGCACTGAGGGAGAAGGTTTGAAGAGAGACTTGATCTGCCCGATACCTCCTTGGCTGCTCGCGGCCGATGACGCCCTCAACCGATATGGCCGCTGGGCGATGGATCGACGCAGGCAGCACCGCTGCGGTAGCGCAGAAGGCAGATACCTCCCGGAGCGAGGGGAAGTGCTGGAGGCCCGTAGGGAAGCCCGAGAGGAACTGATCCCTACGCCTGATGCACTGCTCATCCATCGCGCCTTGCTCGGCGTGCCGGAGTTGCAGCGCAAGGTGCTGCTCATCCTCTATGTACCCCAACGAACGCCCGTCGCCGCCCAACTCAGGCGGGCCAACATCCCGCCCCGTTTGTGCCAGGAGCGCCACAGGGAAGGACTCACGATGTTCAACAACCAACATAGGCGCTTGCAATCAATTCCGGCATAGCCTACACTTCGCGCCACCTGACGCGGTGTCAGCGGCTCGGTAGCCTGTTGGCTGGCCGAGTCGTCACCGAAAACAGAACACAGCCCGCCCCGGAGCAATTCGCGGCGGGCTTTCTCGTTCGGCCGGCGATCCCACACCAGCACCAGGCTCGCGTAGCCGCTTACGGATCGACCGGCCAACCTATCCCCCCGAGCACAGCGCCAGCCCTTGACCCACAAGGAGCGAACGGGAAGCGGAGGGCAGGCTGGCTGAGAGGCCAGCAAGCACGGCGCAGGCCGAAGCCGGTGCGAACCCGGCAACAAACGACGCGCGCAGCCCGGCGCGGTGCTGCTCAAGGGATTGAGCGGCATGTCTCCCGGTCACGCACTCTGACCGATCCGGGCGTGAGTGAGAACGGCGCTCCGCAGCGGGCGCATGCCCGTAACGATGCGGGGCAACCAATGGCACTAACCACCCTCAAGCCCAGGCTCGCAACAAGCAGCCTAGGCAGGGTCAAGACGCTAGACACCAAGGCAGGCACAACCGAGATGCCCCGAGGTCGCCGATGGATGGCTACCCGCCAGCGCATCGCACTGGCTCATGGCTACACATGTTCAGGCTGCGGCCTGATGTGGCGTGCTGACAGGGACCAGATAGACCACACCATCCCGCGTGAGCAGGGTGGCAGCAATGAGGACAGCAACCTCAAGCCGATGTGTGACGCATGCCACAAGGCCAAGACGGCCCGAGAGGCGGCGGCGAGGAGGGGAGGGGGGCGGTAAAAGCTACCGATCCTGAGTGGAGGGAAACCAACAGGTTCCTCATTTGGACAAAAAACAGTGACTAAGGCATTCAGCAAATGGCAGGCGTAAAGGGAAGGAGCGGCGGCCCTCGGGCGAATTCTGGCGGTGCTCGTCCTGGAGCCGGCAGAAAGCCGCGTCTGCCCGTGGTGGCGGCTGCTGAGAGCGTGTTTGCGGCTGCGATGGGGCACAAAGACCCGCAGTCGTTCCTGCTCGGCGTGATGAACGACCGAGCCTCTGAGCCCAGGATGCGCATGGACGCAGCCAAGGCGCTCATGCCTTTCATGCACCACAAGCTCGGGGAGGGTGGCAAGAAGGGCGCTCGGGACGAGGCGGCCAAGAAGGCCGGCGCCGGCAAATTCGCCGCTTCTGCAGCACCGCTCAAGCTGGTCGCTCGATAGGTGGCTGAATGGTCTACCGCCTGCCCGGATTGGGCGGCACGGTTGCGCGCGGGCAAGTCGATCATCCCCCCGCCGATATTCCCGGAAGAAGCGGAGCGCGGCCTTGCGGTGCTGCGCGAGCTTCGGATCATCGACGCGCCCGGCAGCCCGACGATCGGCGAGGCGTGTGCGCCGTGGGTGTTCGACCTGGCCGCCTCGATCTTCGGGGCCTATGACTCGGAGTCCGGGCGCCGGCAGATAACCGAGTGGTTCGTCTGCCTGCCCAAGAAGAACTCGAAATCGACGATTGCCGCGGCGATCATGCTCACGAGCCTGATCCTCAACTGGCGGCAGTCGGCGGAATTCATCATCCTCGCGCCGACCGTCGAGATTGCGAACAACAGCTACGCGCCGGCACGCGACATGTGCCAGAAGGACGAAGAGCTCGACGAGTTGATGCTCGTTCAAACGCACATCAAGACGATCACGCACCGCAACAGCGGGGCGAATCTGAAGGTCGTTGCGGCTGACAACAACACGGTCGGCGGCAAGAAGGCGGTCGGAATCCTGGTTGACGAGGCGTGGCTGTTCGGCAAGGTGGCAAACGCCGAGAACATGCTGCGCGAGGCCACTGGCGGGCTTGCTTCCAGGCCAGAGGGTTTCATCATCTGGCTGACAACGCAGTCGGACGACCCGCCGGCCGGAGTGTTCCGGCAGAAGTTGCAATACGCCCGCGACGTGCGCGACGGCAAGGTGATCGACCCGCGCTTCGTGCCGGTGATCTACGAATTTCCGCAGGAGATGCTCGACGCCAAGGAGCATCTTGACCCGGCGCAATTCGCTATGGTCAATCCGAACATGGATTACTCGGTAGACCGGGAGTTTTTGGAGCGGGAGTTCCGCAAGGCCGAAAACGCTGGCGAAGAGTCGATGCGCGGCTTTCTCGCCAAGCACCTCAACGTCGAGATTGGCCTGAACCTGCGGTCAGACCGATGGGCCGGGGCTGACTTCTGGGAAGCGCAAGGCAAGGCCAAGGGCCTGACGCTGGACGATTTGCTAGAGCGCTCCGAGGTGGTCGATGTTGGGATCGACGGCGGCGGGCTGGACGACCTGCTTGGTTTGGCTGTTGTGGGCAGGGACAAGATCACGCGCGAATGGCTTTTGTGGGCTCATGCCTGGGCGCATCCATCGGTGCTTGAGCGTCGCAAGAGCGAGGCTGGCCGATTCCGGGACTTCGCCAAAGACGGCGACCTTACGCTCGTTGCACACATGGGCGACGACGTGAACGAGGTGGCCGAGATCGTCGCGCGCTGTGAGACATCTGGCCTGCTCGACAAGATCGGTTGCGACCCGGCCGGGCTGGGCGGCATCCTGGATGCGCTCGTGGAAGCCGATGTTCCTCAAGAAAAGGTCATCGGCATCAGCCAGGGCTGGAAGATGACCGGCGCGATCAAGACAACGGAACGCAAGCTCGCCGAAGGCGGGCTTATTCACGGCGGGCAACCGCTCATGGCCTGGTGCGTCGGGAATGCCAAGGTCGAGCCGAAAGGAAATGCCATCGTGATAACCAAGCAAGTTTCCGGTACGGCAAAGATCGACCCGCTGATGGCGGCATTCAACGCGGTGACCTTGATGTCTCTGAACCCCGACTCCAACAACATCACGCAAGGCTTCGTCGAACTGTGAGCGTCTTCTCGTCTATCGCTGCCTATTTCAAGCGGCAGCGGGGAGAAGTGCGCCCGGAAAACGTCACCTACAGCGAGAGCGTCATGGAGGCGTTCGGTGTTCCGGCGGCTTCTGGCGCATCGGTCACTCCGCTGTCCGCGATGCGCGTGGCGGCTGTCTTCGCCTGCGTGCAGAAGATCGCAGGCGCGATCGCCACGCTGCCGATCCATGTGTACCGCACAAACGGCGACATCAAAGAGCGCCTGCCCCGCGATGACCTCTGGTTCAAGCTGAACGAGCAGCCGAGCGCGCAGTACACCGCCGCCAGTCATTGGGAAGGGGTCAGCGTCGCACAACTTCTGCGCGGCGACGGCTACACGTGGATTCGGCGCGGCATGAACAACAGCATCCGAGAGTTGATGCCTTTGCCGTGGGGCTCCGTGCAGCCGCAGCGCCAGTCGGATGGCTCCGTGCGGTACTACGTCAGCCTGCCGGACTACGGCATCAACACTTGGCTGATGCCGGACGAACTCCTGCACTTTCCCGGATTCGGATTCGATGGCTTGAAGTCAATGAGCGTGATCGCCTACGCGGCTCGCGCTGCGGTCGGCAACGCTCTTGCGATGGACGAGTACAGCGGCAAATTCTTCGCCAACGGGGCTCACCCGTCGATGGTGCTGACGGCCGCCGGGAAGATGTCGCAGGACCAGATCGACCGGCTGCAGGCAGCCTTCGTCAACAAGTACGCCGGCATGGACAACGCGCACCGAATCCCACTGGTGCTGACCGAGGGTCTGCAGGCCAAGGAAATCAGCCTGAGCGCCGAGGATGCGCAGTTGCTGGAGGCTCGCAAGTTCCAGGTCATCGACATCGCCCGCGCCTTCGGTGTGCCGCCTCACATGATCGGCGAGACCAGCGCCTCGACAAGCTGGGGCAGCGGCATCGAATCGATGTCGCGCGGCTTCGTTACCTACACGCTGCAGCCGCATTTGGTCCGAATCGAACAGGAACTCAACCGCAAGCTATTCCCCCGCGACACCGGCAAGTTCGTGCAATTCGACAGAGACGCATTGATCGAGGGCGACAGCAAGGCCCAAGCCGAATACAACCGCGCCGCTCTCGGTGGGCCGGGGACCGGCCAGGGCTGGATGTCGGTAAACGAAATCCGCAAGGGCAAAGGATTGCCGCCAGTCGATGACGGCGAGAAGCTGTTCGACCCGCGCGAAGTTCAGGCCGCTCCCGATACCTCCAAGCAAGATGCGGCGGTCGAGAACCTCGCCGCCGGCCTGCGCGAAATCAAGGCAGCCAGCGAATACCGCGCAGACGGTCCGCCGCCCGCAAAGCCTCGCGGTCACGCTGGACGGCGTTAGGTTCGATGCGTCGCAGGAGGTCGCTGGGAGGGTCAGTCAGGCGCTGACCATCACGCTCGACGACCTGGCGGCGGCGGTGAGTCAGACAACGCGGCATCCGCAGGCCCTGTCGGTCACGCTCGACGGCATCGCCTTCGATGCTACTCAGAGATTCGGCGAGCCGAACGCACAGGCGCTCGCGGTCACGCTCGAAGACGTGTTGGTGCTCATCCAGCAGATCGGTGCGCAAGTGGTCGCGCCGGAAGCGGGTGGCGGTGGCTGGACGAGGCCAAAGGTCACGCGCCGCCGCGTGGAAGAAGACGAAATGCTACTGCTCCTGATGTAAGGCCCACCCCATGAAAATACTGCAACTGCTGCGTGACAACGCCGGCCGGCGGCCCGTTAATCTCGTGCGCAATGGCGCCGAAGCGGCGCTCTACATCTATGACGTGATCTCGCCGGATTGGGGCGTCAGCGCCATGTCGGTGATCGACGCGATTGCCCAAGCAGGCGACGCCAAGGTGCTCAACGTCCATATCAACAGCCCCGGCGGCGATGTGTTCGAGGGCCGCGCGATCATGGCTGCGCTGAGTCGATTCGAGGGCAAGACTGTCGCCCACATCGACAGCCTTTGCGCGTCCGCCGCGACCAGCATCGCGCTCGCTTGCAGCGAAGTCGAGATGTCCGAAGGCGCCTTCTTCATGATCCACAACGCCAGCGGCCTCGTGTGGGGCGACAAGTCTGCGATGCGTGACACGGCCGATCTGCTGGAAAAGATCGAAGGCGCCATCGTCAACGACTACACAAACAAGACGGGCAAGGACGCCGAACAGGTCGTCGCATGGATGGACGCGGAAACCTGGTTCACGGCGGCCGAAGCGATGGAGCACGGCTTCGTTGACCGCCTCGCGCCCGCCAAGAAGGCGAGCAACGCATGGAACCTTGCCGCGTTCGGCAACGTGCCGGCCGCGTTGGAGGCGCCACCCGAGCGACAGCCAGAAGACACCACACAGAAACCCGCTTCGGCGGGTTTTTTCATGGGCGCAGCAAACGAGAACCGTCTGCGGCTCGCCGAAGTTTCTTAGCGCTCTCGCGCGGGGAAAACCGTAGGGGGCCGGATGCCCTCGATTCTTGAAAGCACATGATGCAAAACCTGCAAGCACTGCGCGAGAAGATTGCGAATCTCGCCACTCAAGCCAAGAACCTGCTCGCCGAGAAGGGCTCGCAAACCTGGTCCGCCGAAGAGCAGGCCAAGTTCGACAACTTCGCCGACGAGATCGAGCGCGCGAAGGGCCAGATCAAGGCCGAAGAGCGCATGCGCGAACTCGACGCCGACAAGTTCTTCAACGCCGCCCCGTCGAAGAAGGATGAAGGCCAGATCGACGCCCTTGCTGCTGTGGCGCTCTACATGCGCCACGGCAACAACGTGACCAACGAGCAGGCCATCGCCATTCGCAACGCGATGTCCACGACGACCACGACCGAGGGCGGTTTCACCGTCCCGGCCGAGATCGCCGCAATGGTGGTCGAGGCGATGAAGACGACCGGCGCCATGCGCCAGATCGCCGAAGTGTTCTCGACGGCCGGCGGCAACTCCCTGAACTTCCCGACCAGCGACGGAACCTCGGAAGTCGGCGAGATCGTTGCGGAGAACGCTGGTGCGACCACCGGGGACATGACCTTCGGCACCGTGGCGGTGAACCCGTACAAGTACAGCTCGAAGAAGATCGCGCTGCCCTGGGAACTCATCTCTGACAGCGCCATCGATGTGGTGTCGTTCGTGGTCAACCGCCTGGCCATGCGCCTGGCGCGCATCACGAACACGCACTACACGACCGGCACCGGCACCGGCCAGCCGTTTGGCGTGATCGCTCGCGCGGCCACCGGCAAGACGGGGATCACTGGTCAGACGCTGACCGTGATCTATGACGACCTGTTCGACCTCAAGCACTCGGTCAACCGGGCTTATCGCCCTGGCGCGAAGTGGATGATGAACGACCTGAGCGTCTCCATCGTCTCGAAGCTGAAGGACACGCAAGGCCGCCCGATCTGGGAGCCGGGCGTCACCCTGGGCGCGCCGGACATGCTGCTCGGCCATGAAGTCGTGACCAACGACGACGTTGCAGTGATGGCCGCCAATGCCAAGTCGATCGCGTTCGGCGACTTCAAGAAGTACATGCTGCGCGACGTGTCGGGCTCCGTCATGATGCGCCGCTTCGACGATTCGGCCTTCGCGCTGAATGGTCAGGTCGGCTTCTGCGGCTGGATGCGCACGGGCGGCAACCTGGTCGATGTGGCGGCGGTCAAGGTCTACATCAACAGCGCGACCTGATCGGTCACACCAAAGCGGCGGGCTCTCGGGCTCGCCGCTTTCTTCTGGAGCCTGCATGGCAACCAAGAAACAAGACAAGCCGGTCGAGGCGTTCATTCTGCGTGACTGCGTTTTCGGCAAAGCCGGCGATGTCGTCGAGTTGAGCGAAGCCGACGCCGAGATCGGCAAGCTGCACGGCATGCTCGATCTGCACCCCGCTGCGGTCAAGGCAGCGAAGAAGTAAATGCCCTCCAAGCTCATCACGGCGCCCACCGCCGAGCCGATCACACTGGCCGAGGCGAAGCTGCATCTGCGGGTGGACTCCACGGACGAGGATGCGCTCATCACGGCCTTGATCGTCGCTGCTCGGCAAGGCGCCGAACAGATGACCGGGCGCGCGCTGATGCCACAGACATGGGAGATCGCGCTCGACGGTTTCCCGGACGAAATCGAGTTGCAGCATCCGCCCCTGGCGTCGATCACCAGCGTGAGCTATCTCGACGAAGCCAGCGCGGCGCAGACGCTGTCGGCGGCTGCCTACGTGATCGACAGCTACAGCCAGCCGGAGCGACTCTCGCTTGTTGCCGATACCGAGTGGCCGGCGACGCTGGAGCAAGCCAACGCTGTCATTGTGCGGTTTGTGGCTGGCTATGCGAGCGCGGCTGCTATCCCGCAAGAGATCAAGCAATGGATGCTGCTTCGCATCGGCTTGCTGTATGAGCACCGCGAGAGCGTCGCCGGCTCGCTCGCGCCACTGCCCTTCGCTGACCGCCTGCTCGACGCTTACAGGGTTGGGGGACTCTGATGCAAGCCGGGGCGCTCAATCGTCGCATCACCATCAAGCAACTGGCCGCCGGGCAGGACGCGATCGGCCAACCGCTGCAGACGTGGAGTGACGTGGCGACCGTGTGGGCGAATGTCCTGCACAAATCAGGCGCGGAGTCGATCAAGGCCGAGCAGGAGGTTTCCATCGTCCGCGCCAGCATTCGTATCCGGCGCAGGGCAGGGATCACCGCGGCCATGCGCTGCCACCTCGGGGCGGTCGTGTACGAAATCAAAGCTGTTTTGCCTGACGAGCAGGACCGCGAACGGATCGACCTTGCCTGCGAGCTCATCAATGGCTGACGCAATCTCGATCAAGTTCGATGCGAATGGCGTAAATGCCGCGCTCGATGGGCTGACTGCTGGCGCGATGAAGAACGTCCGACCCGCTGCCCAGGCCGGCGCGCAAGTGCTGTACGACGAAGTCCGAGCCAACGTCGCCAAGATCGGCAAGAAGACCGGCAACCTCGCGCGGTCGATTTATCAGGCTTACAGCGAAGACAACAGCACCAAGGGCAGCGCGACCTATCACGTCAGTTACAACGCCAGCAAAGCGCCGCACGGCAACTTGGTCGAATACGGTCACATCCAGACGCGCAAGGTCTACCTCGGCAGGGACGGCAACTGGTACACGTCCAAGACGCTCCTGCCTGAGCCGAAGCAAGTCGGCGCGCGGCCCTACATCCGCCCGGCCTTCGATGCAAAGTCCAAAAGGGCCGTGGAAGCGGCCCGCGACGCCTTTGTTGACGGCATGAAACAGGTGACGGGATGACGCTCGAAACTGACCTCTACACCGCCCTTCGTGGGCTGGTTTCCGATCGCGTCTACCCGGACGTTGCGCCGCTTTCGACGCCGCGCCCTTACATCACCTACCAGAAGGTCGGCGGCACGACGGCCAACTTTCTGGAGAGCGTTGTTGTTCCGAAGACCAACGCCCGCGTGCAAGTCAATTGCTGGGCAGATACCCGGCTCGCATCGGCCGCGCTGATGAAGCAGATCGAGGCGGCGATTGTCACAAGCACGACGCTTCGAGGCTTCGTTTTGAGTCGGCCGATCTGCGTTCACGAGGACGAGTTATCGCTGTACGGAGAGTTCCAGGACTTCTCCATCTGGAGTTGAACCGCTTTCAAACCCGGCCCGCCTAGAGCGGGCTTTTTTACGCCCGCTCCGGGCTCCCAACCAACCGCCTCCGGGCGGTTTTTTCGTTTCTGAAAGGCCAATCATGAGTGTCTCTCTGCCCAACGGCTCCACCATCGAAATCGGCTCGGCGGTCGGCACGGTGAAGAACATCACCGCGCTGACCAACGCCAGCCCCGCTGTCGCCACGTCGGTGGCCCACGGCTTCACGGTCGGCGACTACCTCATCATCACCTCGGGCTGGTCGCGCCTGACCGATCGACTGGTTCGCGTGCTCACAGCGCCGACCGTGGACAGCTTCACCCTCGAAGGCATCAACACCACCGACACCGGCGTCTTCCCGGCTGGCTCGGGTGTCGGCACGGCCCAGAAGGTGACCACCTTCACGCAGATCACGCAGATTCTGACGACCGCCTCGCAGGGCGGTGAGCAGCAGTTCCTGTCCTACCAGTTCCTTGAGGACGACTCGCAGAAGGAAATCCCGACCACCAAGACGGCCGGCGGCTTCAACTTCTCCGTTGCGGACGACCCTTCGCTCGCCGGCTACATCGCCTTGGCCTCCGCCAACGATGACCGTGTCAAGCGTGCCTTGCGCGTGAACTTGTCCAACGACAGCAAGCTCTGCTATCTGGGCTACTGCACGCTCAACGAGACGCCCACGCTGACGGTCAATGAGCTGATGGCCTGCGAAGCCACCGTGCGCTTCCTGAACAAGCCGACGCGCTACGCGACCTGAGATGCCGAAACTCCAACTCAAGCCGAGCCCGACATTCAAGGTCAAGGTCGGGATTCCTGTGCCGGGGGCCAAGCCGGAGCCGGTCGAGTTCATCTTCAAGAACCGCAACCGCGACGACCTCGCGGCGTGGCTCGAAGGGCTCGACGGCAAGAACACGGAGGACGCCGTGCTCGAAATCGCCTCCGGCTGGGACCTGGAGGACGCCTTCGACGCAGAGAACGTCAAGCTCCTGCTGTCCAACTACATCGGCGCGTGGCAGGCGGTTTACGACACCTACATGCGTGAACTGGTGCAGGCCAAAGTAAAAAACTGAGAGAGGCTGCCCGCGCCATCTACACACCGCCCCCTACCAAGGCGCAAGCCGAGGTGTTGGGGTTGAGTCTGGATGAGGCGGACAGCCTGCTCGAAGTGTGGGACTGCAACTGGCCGGCGGTCATTGCCTTCGATGCGCTGTCTACACAGTGGCGCAGCGGATTCGATGGGCCGACCGGGCTCGATTACAGCGCGATCCCGACAACGCTGCGACTGCTCGGCATGAAAAGCTCGCCCGCATTGTTCGAGGACATCCGAACGATGGAAGACGCGGCGCTCAGGTATTTCGCGTTCATGAGGAAGAAGAATGGCCGACCTTAAAGCGCAACTGGAGCTCACGGCAGACGCCTCTGGCGTCGAGGCCGGCGTCACCAGGGCGAAGAAGTCGATTGCCAGCCTCGGGCAGTCCGCGAGCACGGCCGGCAAGGAAGCCTCGAAGGCCGTCGAGTCCATCGGGACGGGGGCCGGATCGTCGGTCGCCAAGGTCGATGCGGCGACGAAGAATCTGATTGGTTCGATCAACCGCACGACCGCCGCGCTTGAGGCCGGGAGCCGTTCGAGCTCGAAGTATTTCGAGGTGCTGGCGCAGCAGCGCGGGGTCAGTGTTGACGCGCTGCGGCCCTACCTGACGCAACTCGACGCCGTCTCAAAGAAGCAAGACTTGGCGAGGACGGCGCTGGGGGCGGGGTCGATTGCGTTCAATCAGTACGGCGTCTCAGCGAAGCAGACCGCAGCGGCCCTGCGTCAAGTCCCCGCGCAACTCACCGACATCATTGTCGGGCTGCAAGGCGGCCAGGCGCCGCTCACTGTGCTGCTACAGCAGGGCGGGCAACTCAAGGACGTGTTCGGCGGCATCGCGCCTGCCGCGCGGGCCTTGGGTGGGGCGCTCATCGGCCTCATCAATCCGTTCACGATTGTCGCGGGCACGGCTGCTTTGCTGGCTGCCGCCTACAACTCGGGGTCGAAAGAGGCGGACGCCTACAACCGCGCTCTGATCCTGACGGGCAATGCTGCCGGCACCACTGCCGGGCAACTGGCGCAGATTGCCGAGAGCATCAGCGGCGTCGCCGGCACGCAAGGCAAGGCGGCAGATGCACTCGCCCAACTCGCCGCAACCGGCAAGGTCGCTCGCGGCAGTCTGGAGTTGGTTGCCCTGGCCGCAGTCAAGCTGGAGCGCACCGCCGGCAAGGCCATCAAGGAAACGGTCAAGGAGTTCGCGGAACTCGGCAAAGACCCGGTTTCTGCCTCCGCAAAGCTCAATGAGCAATACAACTTCCTGACGCTGGCCGTCTTCGAGCAGATCAAGGCTCTGGAGGAACAGGGCAAGACGACCGAAGCCGTTGCCTTGGCGCAAAAGACCTTCGCCGACGAAGTCATCAACCGCGCCGACCAACTCACCGAAAATCTCGGGCTGGTCGAGCGGGCATGGCTCGGCATAAGGGATGGAGCGAAGTTGGCATGGGATGCCATGCTTAATGTCGGCCGCGCCGAGACGCCGGAAGGCGAATTGCAGGGCCTGCGCGACCAACTCTCGGCCCGCATCGCTCGCGGCCCCACCAACAACCTCCCGTCTGTCGTTGCCTCCTTCGAGAAGGGCAACGAGGCGCTGCGCCGTCAAATCGACGCCCTTGCCGCCGTCACCACAGCCAGCGCCAGCGCCGCCCAGGCCGAAGCCGAGCGGGCCAGGGTGACCAAGGCCGGCATTGCCGCCGAAGTCGAAATCAGCAAGATTCGGGAAGCCTCGCGCACCAATACACAGAAGCTCAACGACGAGCTGAAGAAGTACCGCGAGAACCTCGACGCGATCCGCAAGGCCAATCCGCAAAGCACCCTGCTCGATCCGAAGCGCATCGCCGCCGACGAAGCCAACATCCGGGCACGGTTCACGCCCAAAGGTCGCACGCCTGTCGTGCGGGATGACGCGGCGACGCGCCTGCTCCAGCAGTTGCGGGAGGCCGAGGCTGTCTCGGTCAGGCAACTGGCGACCGACGAGAAGTTGACCGCCTCCGAGCAGCGTCGCGCCGAGTTTCTGCAGCAGATCGCCGACCTCAAAGACAAGAAGATTCTCACGGCCGATCAGAAAAGCCTGCTCGCATCGCAAGAGGCCATCAAGTCTCAACTTGAGCGAAACGTCGCCATCGAGAAGGAAGTCGAGGCGCGGGCCGAAGCGACCAAGGAGATCGAGCGCCAGCAGAAGGCGCTTGAGCGCTTCCAGGACCGCGCTGCGCAGATCGCCGAGTCCATCTCGTCTGCAAATGCGCAGCGCTCGGAGCAGTTCGATTCGCGCCTGCAAGTGTTCGGCAGAGGGAGCCAGGCGCGTGAGCAGTTGGAGGCGAATATCGCCATCCAACGCGAGTTCCAGCGCTTCCAGGAGCAACTGAACAAGGCGACTCCCAAGGAGTTGCTTGGCTCCGATCTCTACCTCGAAGAAGTCGCGCGCATCAAAGCCGGGCTCGCCGAAGCCACAGCGGACAACGCGAAGTATTTCGCCGACATCACCGCGGCCCAGGCCGATTGGAAGAACGGCGCGACCAGGGCTTATGAGGACTACCTCACCGCGGCGCGTGATGTTGCCGGGCAGACAGAACAAGTCTTCTCCAGGGCGTTCGGTTCGCTTGAGGACACCGTCACAGACTTCGTCTTGAAGGGAAAGGCGTCGTTCAAGGACTTCGGCGAGTCGCTGGCCCGCGATCTCATCCAGTCGTCGGTGAGGCAGTCGATCGGACTGGGCCTGGAAGCCCTGGGCAAAAAAGTCGGCCCACAAAGCCAAGCCGGCGGCGTCATCGGCGCGCTCGGCGGTGGCGCCGCGCAAGCCGCATCGCAGGCGGCCGCCACCGCGACCCAGACAGCGGCGATCACCACCGCCATCACGACCGCATCGGCCGCCCAATCCGCCTCGATTGGCGGCGCCATCGCGGCGGCTTCTGCGACAGAAACGGCGTCTTTGAGCGCCGCATTGACGGCCACATCCGCCGCCTCATCGGCCAGCATCTCGGCTGCGGTCGTGGCGTCAGCGGCCAGCATCGTGGCCGCAATCGGCGCGTCCGCTGCGGCGGGCGCCGGCGGCGATGCCCTCGGCGGCTTCATCTCCGGGCTCGGCGCGGCCAGTGGCCGAGCAATCGGCGGCCCGGTTTCGGCTGGGCAAATCTATGAGGTCAACGAGAAGGGCGCGCCGGAAGTCGCCTCGATCGGTGGCAAGGACTATCTGCTGACCGGATCGCAAGGCGGGAAGGTCACGCCGGCCGGCGCCTCGCAGGGCTCGTCGGTTGTCGTTACGGTCAATCAGAGTTTCCAGCCGGGAACCGACCGCAGCACCGTGAACCAGGCCGCAGCCAGGGCCGGGTCTGCCGTTCAACGAGCCGTGAGCAGGGTGAACTGATGGCCTTCCTCGAACAGCAGTTGGATGCGCGGATCACCCGAGACACCACGTTCACGGAGTCCGTCCCAGGTCGATCGCTCATCCGCTTGCCCAACGGGCGGCTGTCGCAAAACTTCGTCTCGGCGCTGCCGATCCTGCGCTGCGAACTGGCGCACGGCATCCGCACCGCGGCGAACTATCAGACCGTGCTCGACGCATGGATGGTCGTCAACTTCACGCCCTACGATGGGCTGAGGGTCAAGAACTGGCGCGACTACACGGCCACGCAGAGCAACAGCAAGCTAACACTGGTCAGCGGCTCGAACTATCAATTGCAGCGGCGCCACGTCTTTGGCGGCGTCGAGATGCTACGCAACATCATCAAGCCGGTAAACAACGGCGCCCTGACCGTGTTCCGCACGCGCGCCGGCACTGTCACGACAGCAAGCGCGACCGTCGATTACGCAACCGGGATCGCGGCGATCACAGGCCATGTGGCTGGCGACACCTACACCTGGTTGGGCGAGTTCGATTTCCCGATGACGTTCTCAGAGAACGAATGGTCGGCCGCATTGGAGGTGAGCGTGCACAACCTGCACGTTGTCTCCGGCTCGATCACTCTGGAAGAGGTGCGCCCGTGAAGACCTTGACGGCGGGGCTTGCCGCCCACATCGCCGGCAATGCCACCTCGATGGCGACATGCCTCAAGTTGACCCGAACGGATGGACTGGTCTTCGGTTTCACGAACCACAACAGCGACTTGCCAATCGGCGGCGTGACGTACAAGACAGCGCCCGGCGCGGTGATGACCGCCATCGACAGCAAGGCCGGCTTGCAGGTCGATAACGCCGAGATGACCAGTTTCTTTGCGTCGGCAGGCATCACCGAAGAAGACATTCGCTCGGGTGATTGGGACCACGCCGCCTTCCGGCTGTTCCGCGTCAATTGGGCCGACCTCACGATGGGCGAGGAAAAGCTGCTGAAGGGCCGGCTCGGCGAGATCACCACGCACAGCCACATGCGGGTCGAACTGCGCGGCATGGCCGCGGCGCTGAACGCCAACATCGGCCGCCTCGCCACGCCCGCGTGCCCCTATAGCCTGGGCGATGCCGATTGCGCGGTCGTGCTGACCGACTACACCGCTGCCGGCGAAGTGACCGCCTTCACCGACCCGCGCGAGTTCGCCACCGACCTGGCCACGAGCAGCGTTCGCCTGAGCCCGAGCGCAACCGGCGTGCCCTCTCACGACTACTTCCGCGGCGGTGTGCTGACATGGCTGACCGGGGCCAACAGCGGCCGGCGCATGGAGGTCAAGAGCTACGCCGCAGACGGCACCATCGAACTGCATCTTCCCATGTACTCCACGATTGCCGCTGCCGACACCTTCAGCATCCATGCCGGCTGCGGCAAGACCCGCGAGGCCGACTGCCGCGACCGCTTCGACAACGTGATCCGCTTCGGCGGCTTCGACCTCCTGCCGGGCCAGGACGTGCTGCGCAAGGCGGGCGGGCAATGAGTCTGCCGACCATCACGCCCGAGCAGGTGGTGGCCGCCGCACGCGGCTGGCGCGATGTGCCCTACGTGCATCAGGGCCGCTCTCGTGCGGGTGTCGATTGCGCCGGACTCGTCATCATGGTCGCGCACGAACTCGGCGCGTCGAGCTTCGATGTGGCCGATTACGGCCGCTACCCCAGCCGTGACCGCATGCGCGAACTCATGCGCAGCCTGTGCAGCGAATGCACGGGCGAGCCGCTGCCCGGCATGGTGGCGATGATGCAGTTCACCGGCGAGCCTCGCCATTTAGGCATCGTCGTCGCCTACCGCCACGGCGGCGTGGCGCTGGTGCATGCCCTGCAGGCCGCAGGCCGGGTGGCAGAGCACCGCATCGACGCTCTGTGGCGATCGCGCATCACAGCCCTTTTCGAGATGCCGGGGGTGAAGCGTGTCTGAGCAAAGCCTCCTGCAGATCGCCGGCACCGTCGTCGGCTATTACTTCGGCGGCCCGGTCGGTGGGGCCATCGGTGGGGCCATCGGTGGCGCAGTCGGCGCCAGCCTCGTCAACCTGCCCACGCAGTTCGGCCCGCGCCTGGCCGACCGCAGCGTGCAAGTGTCGAGTTTCGGTGCCGCCGTGCCCTACCTGTTCGGCGAGGGCCGGACCAGCGGTAATGTGATCTGGGTCAAGGACAACGCGCTCGAAGAGGTCGAAGAGTCCAGCGAAGTGGGCGGCAAGGGCAGCCCCTCGCAGACGGTGGTGAGTTACAGCTACTACGCCACCTTCGCGCTGCTGCTCGGCTTCGGCCGGCTGCGCGGCGTGCGTCGCATCTGGGGCGACGCGGTGCTCATTTTCGACGGCAGCACCGAGGGCGCACCGAACGACCTCGATTTCGTGTTCTACCCTGGCAACGACACACAGTTGCCTGATCCGACCCTGGAGGCCGCGCTCGGCGTTGGCAATGCCCCGGCATATCGCGGTTATGCCTACCTCATGTTCAACCGCATGCCGCTGGGCATTTTCGGCAACCGCATCCCGAACATCACCGTCGAGTACGTGGCCGAGGGCGATTTCCAAGCGACCGCCACCGACCTCGGCACCGCGAGCGCGATGCGCTTCGACGGCGCGGTGCAGCGGCTCGACGGTCGCGTGGTCGCCTTCGGCGAGCCGGTGGCCGGCACGTCGCGGCTGCAGGTTCTCAACCCCGATACGGGGGCGGTCGAACTGACGGTCGATCACGCGCTCGACCTGAATTCAAACTCTGTGTTTCTCCACGCCGGTGCGGCGTGCTTCGTGCCGCCGACCAATGAGGTCTGGATCGACTTCGGGGGCGACATCGAGCGCTTCGACGCAGCCACGCTGGCCAACGTCGGCAGAATCGAGTTGCCGTGGTCGGCGACAGTCATGGCCTACAGCCCGGCGCAGCGGCGCGTTTTCGTTCATTCGGCGAGCATCGCTATTGGCTCTTATGCTCGATACGACCCGAACGGCACGACCGCGGAGGGCGGCGGGTTTTTTACCGGCATGTTCTTTTGCCGCGAGCTTGTCACCGGCGGCAGTACCGTGGTCGTCGGCACGAACGGTTTGGGCGGGTTCGGCGTGCTGCGGATGGATTTACAGACCGGCATCAGCAACGTGCTCGCCGATCAGAGCACGCCGAGCAGCAGCAGCCTCGGCTGCTGGGACAGCGTGCGCCGCCGCTATGTCGTGGCGGGCGCCTCCGGCAGCGCCGGCGCGGTTTGGGCCGTGAGCGATGCCGACCCGCCCGTCATCACGCCCTACCTGCCGGCCGGCATGTTCGCCCATTCCTCGCCGCGGGCCGTGCAGTACCTGCCGGGGCTCGACGCCATCGCGGTTTACAGCACAGTGGCCGGCATCCTGCTTGTGACCCTGCTCGACGCCGAAACCATGACCGTCCTGCTGGAGCAGTCGAACGTCAGCACCGCTGGTGTCTCCGGCGTGCTGGCAAGCCCGAGCGACGCGGGCGGCGTCTTCGTGCTCGGCAACTTCCAGCCCTACGATCTGTTGCTGCACGCCAGCACCTACGGAGGCGCCGTTCGCCGCATTGCCACGGAAAGCGGCGAACTGGCCGACGCCGACCTCAACGTGAGCGCTCTGACGCAGCGTCTGCGCGGCTACGTCATCGGCCAGCAGGCCCGCGCCCGCGAGGCCATCGAGCAACTCCTGCAACCCGTGCTGGCAGACTGCTGCGAAGAGGACGACCTTCTCGTCTTCCGCCGTCGCGGCGGTGCCAGCGTGGCCAGCATCGCGGCGGCCGACTGCGGCGCCGGCTTCGATGCCGCCGCCGAAGAATCGATCACATGGGTGCGCGCCGAAGAGGCCAACCTTCCAAGCGTGGTGACCGTCACCGCCCCCGACCCGGCGCGCGACTACCAGGCCGATGCGCAGTACGCGCCTCGCCTGGTGCGCCAAGCCGGCGAGCCGCAGAGCGTGCAACTCGGCGTGGTGCTCACCGCGGACGAGCAAATCCGGCTGGCCCATGCGCTGCTGTTCCAGGGCTGGATCGAGCGCGAGCGGGTCACCTGGAGCACGACGCGGTCTTATTCGCGGCTCGTGCCGACCGACGTTGTGACGCTAGCGGGCCGCCGCGTTCGCATCACAGCGCGCGACGACCAGGACGGCGTCATCAACTGGCAGGGCGTGGCCGACGATGCCGACGTTGTGACGCAGACGCTCAATGCGGTGGTCGGCGCCTTCCCGCGGCAGACGCTCAATGTGGTGGTGCCAACGGTTTGGGGCCTGCTGGATATGCCGCTGCTGCGCGACGCCGACAACGCGCCAGGCGCCTACGTCTGGTTCTACGGCGCCGCCTCCTGGCGCGGTGGCGTGCTGCTGTCGAGCAACGACGACGGCGCCAATTTCGAGCGCAAGGCCACCCTGCCGCGGCCGGGCTCTGGCGTTGGCGCGGCTACCGGCGCGCTGGGCAATTGGTCCGGCGGCAACGTGTTCGACAACGCCAACCGCGTCAACGTCGCCTTTGCCAACGGCGCGCCGCAGAGCTACACGCGCGATTCGCTGCTTGCTGGCAATGGCTACTTCGCCATCGAGAGTCTGGTCGGCGCCCAGACTGTGTGGGAGGTCTGCCAGGCACGCACCGCCACGCTCGAAGCGGATGGAACCTATACGCTCAGTGGCCTGTTGCGCGGCCGGCGCGGCACCGAGCACACGATGGCCGGCCATGCGATCGGCGACCGCGTGGTGCTGCTTGGTGCAACAACCATTCGCACGCTGGCGATCGAGAGCGCCCAGATCGGCAGCGAACTCGACTACCGCGCGGTGAGCATCGGCGACACGCTTGAGAACACCGCCAACGAAGAATTGACCATCACCGCGGAGCGGCTGCGCCCTTTCGCGCCGGTCGATCTGCGCGCCTTGCGCGACGTGGCCAGCGGCGACATCGCGCTGAGTTGGGGCCGGCGCACACGCCTGAGCCACCGCTTCCTGGCCGCGGGCGTGGCGGTGCCGCTCGGCGAGGACAGCGAAGCCTGGGTGGTGAAGGTGTGGGACGCCAGCTACACGACGCTCAAGCGAACCATCGCCGCGACCACCGCATCGGCCGCCTACAGCGCCGCGCAGCAGACCACCGACTTCGGCAGCACGCAGGCCACCGTTTACTTGACCGTCACCCAGACCAGCGCCGCTGTTGGCGCCGGGCATGAATTGAGAGATGCCGCATGAGCTACCAGCAACTTTCCACGCCCTCCGCTGCGGGCGACGAAATCCGCGTCAACGAGAACATGGCCGCTCTCGGCCAAGCCTTCGTTTTCGCGCACGACGTACCCGACGACACCGGCTTGGTTGTTGGTTTCAGCGGCGGCACTTTCAACGGCGCGACGCTGGCCGATGCCACAGTGGCCTGCACCGACGCGGCCACCAACTACGTCGTTGCGCACCGCACGACCGGCGCGCTAACGACGGCCACGAACACAACGAACTGGGACGATGCGGGCACCTACGGCCGCGTGGCGCGCACCGTTTTCGCGGCCGGCGTGCTGACATTCCACGACGAGCGGTTCAGCAGCGGTGGCATTTTCGACCACGGGGCCGCCTCCGGCGTTGCAGGCGATGTGGCCGGCCCGGCATCGGCGGGCAACAACAACGTCGTGCTGTTCGACGGCACCACCGGCAAGCTCATCAAGGACGGCGGCCCTCCGCCGTTCGACGTGACAACGTTCTATCCGGGCGTGATGACCGCTAGCGCTGTGGTTGTCCGTGTGCCGGTGGCGCGCGCGGTGAGTTTCGCCGCCAACTTCGCGGGGAGCTACGGCACAGCGTCCGCAGCCGCGACAGCGAGCACGGCGTTCGATGTGCAGAAAAACGGCGTGAGCGTCGGTACGGCCACCTTCGCAGCCGCAGCGACTACGGCCACTTTCGTGACCGCTGCAGGCGCTGTTGTTTCGCTCTTGGCGGGCGACGTGCTTTCCATCATCGCCCCGGCTACGCCGGACACCACTCTAGCCAACGCGGGCTTCGTGCTCGCCGGCACCCGTTAAAGGAGGAACGGATATGGCACTGCAGTTTATTGACGGCGGCGATCACTACGTCACGGCGGATATCACTAAAAAATGGTCAGCAAACACCGGCGCCACCATCGCCGCAACGGGGCGACGAGGGGGCGGGGCGATCCGCTTTCTTACTGCTGGTACTTCCAACTACTTAACCAAAACCTTAGGTGCCCAAGCGTCTTGGGTCGTTGGTTTTGCTTTTGAATTTTCTGCCGCTGGTGCCTTAGTCGTTGCAAGGTTCACCGACGCCGGCACGGCACAGTGCGAATTGCGGCAAAACCTTGATGGCACCCTTAGCGTTACCAGAAACGGCACGGCGTTGACCAATGGCACGTCTGTTCTGGCGTTGTCTACGAGCACGTTTTACTACATCGAGTGGAAGGTAACTATTGCCGATTCAATAGCGGCAAACTCGTGCAAGGTGCGCGTCAATGGGGCCGATGTCATAACGGTGGCCACGGGGCAGGATTTGAAGAACACGGCGAATGCAAGCGCGAATGCCTTCGCTATCGGAAGGGTTGCCGTCACCGCTTCGGGCTCGTCAACTTTTGACGATATTTATATCTGCGACGGCACCGGCTCGACGAACAATGATTTTCTCGGCGACGTGCGAATCGATACTTTGTACCCGAACGCTGACGGCGCTTTCAGCCAGTTCACGCCCAGCACCGGCACGAGTCATTTTGCGCTGGTTGACGAGGCGACGCCGAACACAACCGACCACAACGACGGGGCGACGATCGGCCACCGTGACAGCTATGCCTTCGGCAATCTCGATGCGCTGACATCGCAAACGGTCTACGGTGTGCAGGTCAACGCGGCCATTATGAAAGACGACGCCGGCGCAAAGAGTGCGTCAACCTTTGCCCGTTCTGGTTCAACGAATACCGACGGCGCCAGCGCGGCGCTGGGTACAGCGCAGGTCTACGTTTCACAGGTCTACGAGTTCGACCCGAACACCGCCGCGGCATGGACCGAAGCAACGGTCAATGCCGCCGAGTTCGGTGTCCGCGTGACGGCTTAACGCCATGACCGTCGCCCGTACAAGCCAAGTCGTCGCGGAGGCTATCCGGGCGAACACCGGCGTTGTCGCGCGCGTCACGCAACTGCCGGTCGAGGTGCTGCGCATCAACGAAGGCATCGTGATCCGTACTTCGCAGCTTGTGATCGAGGCGCTGCGGCCGAACGCCGACCCCGTCGCCATCGGCGCCCGCCCGGTTGTATTCGTTTGCGCCTGACATATCCCCGCACCGCCGAGCGATTGAGCATCCATTTCAACTTGAGGATTTAGTTGTGAGCATTGAGCAGGCATTCATCGCACTGATCGGTTGCGCGTGCGCCGTTAGCGGCTGGTTCGCCAGAGAGTTATATCAGGCCGTCAACACGCTGCAAAAACAACTGTACGAACTGGAGGTGCGCATCGGCACGGATTACGTCCGTTATGACCGGCTGCAGGACGTGATGGCCCCGGTACTAAAGAAACTCGACGAGATTCAGACCGTGCTTACGCAAAAGGTGGACAAATGAATTTCACCATCCCCATCGCGGCTGCTTCGGCAGCCGTTTTCTTTTGTGCCCACTCTTCTGCGCAGATCAGCGTTACGCCCGGCCCTGTAGACCTCTACACCGGCACGAGCAGGACATCGAGCCACGTTGACCTGGCGCGATGCGTTGCTGCTGCCAAGGAGGCCGGCGCGGGCGTCTACGGTTGCCGCAACATCACGCGCGTCGTCGTGGCGCCTCTTGCAATACCGCCTCCACCGCCTCCACCGCCTGTGGACACGCGCGAGTGGCGCAAGCTCACAGACGACGGCAAGGGCTTCCTTTGGGCATCGCCCTTCGCCGCGCGATACGGCGCTCAAGGCAAGTTCGTCGAGAAGGCTCTCGGCCCAGGCAACTACGTCTGCAACGCCGCCACATTCGGGGCCGATCCTGCGCCCGGCATTGCCAAGCAATGCGACCGCCTTGTGTCGGGCCCGGTGACGCCGCCGCCTGTCACGCCGCCGCCTGTGCTTCCGCCTGTCGTCGAGCCGCCGCCTGCATCTAGCGCCGCGCCACAGGCCCCCGCGTCAGGCCCGCTGCCGATCGGGCCTACATCCTCCGCGCCGCAGCCCGGATCGATCAAGTTGTCGTGGGTTCCTCCGCATACCAACACAGACGGCAGCCCGCTGACTGACCTGGCCGGCTACGTCATCAAGTACGGCACGCAGCCTGGGAATGCCCTTTACACCATCAGGGCGCACTACCCGAGCATCGATACCTATGTGCTTGGCCCTCTGCCTGACGGCACGTATTACCTCACCGTGGCCGCTGTGAACAAGGCAGGCATGGTCGGGCCGCCTTCGGAAGAAGTGACGAAGACGATCCCAAGCGACGAAATTCAACCGCGCCACCCAGGCGACACGCGCGTACCGACTCTGCCATGACGCGCGATCCGGCCGAGTTCACTTCACTGCTCGCGCAGCTTCGGCCGCAGTTCAAGCGCAAGGCTCACCGTCTCCTGGGGCTCGCCAACCGTTGCGTTGACATCGACGATCTGATGCAGGTCGCCACCATCAAGGCGTGGGAGGCATGGTGCAAGGAGAGAGAGAGCAGCGCCGAAGGCGCCAACGTGCTGGCCTACATGGCGATCAGAGGCAAAGGTGCGATGTACGACCTGCTCGACAGTACCAATTGGGCTGGACGTGGAGCCAAGTCAGTCAACGCCGAAAGCCTGGGCGATGACGGATCGCATGAAGAGGCCGATCACGCAACGCCAGAGAACTACCTGCACGCCACTCAGATGGCCGAACAGCTCATGCGCAAGTGCCGGTCTTACAAGCCGGCTCAGGTGGCTGTCAGACGGCCACACCATCAAACCGTGCTGCGACTACTCGTGGAGGGGTTCAACGGTCGAGAAATCGCCGGCCATCTGGGCGTGAGCGAGGTCACGGTCAGCCTGGTCATCAAAGACATTCGGCAATTCGCCGTGGAAGGGCCAACATGATCGCTGCTGTCCTGTCGTTCTTCGCTGGGCTGATGCTCGGCGCGGTGCTGTGCTTCATGGCCGTCTCGGCGGTGGTGTTTGGCCCGAGGAAGTGAGCATGATCCTCGCCAACCAGCGCGCTTTCCTGGCCCTCATCGGCTTCGCCGAAGGCACCGACCGCGAGGCCGATCCTTACCGCGTGTGCTACGGCTACCGGCACACCGTCGCAGACCTACGCGACCATCCGGCGATCACCGGAGAGTGGCGCGGTGAGAAGTTGCCCGACCACTTGTGTCGCAATGTCGGCCTGTCGCACGGCTGCGTCTCCACCGCGGCGGGACGGTATCAGATGATCCGCCCGACATGGGCCGGCATCAAGAAGCGGCTCAGGCTGCCCGACTTCGAGGCCGCTTCACAGGACCGCGCCGCGCTGTACCTGATCGACAACTGCGGCGCGCTGGAGGATGTCCACGCCGGCCGGATCGAGACGGCCATCGCCAAGTGCAGCCGCGAGTGGGCCAGCCTGCCGGGCAACAAGGCCGGGCAGCCGCAGCGGCGCCGTGACGACCTCGCGCGGGTGTTCGCGGCAGCCGGTGGGGCTGATGCTGGCCTGATGAAATCATGATGCAAGTAAAGCGTATCGACCTGCATTCGTCGCTCGTCATCGAGCCCGTGTCCGGCGGTGAGTGGGTACTGCGAGAGCCGTTTCAGGCCAAGGTGTTATTCGCCGACGGCTACTCCGAATGGATCATTGTGCCGGCCGGATTCGTCACCGACCTCGCCTCTGTGCCGCGACTGCCGGGCATGTTCATGCTGTTCGGCGGCAAGGCGCGCAAGTCGGCGGTGCTGCACGATTACCTATACAGCACCGGCCGCGAGCGTGCGTTCGCCGACGATGTGTTTCTGGCCGCGATGCGCCACGAGGAAAACAGGTTCACTCGGGGCGTCATGTGGCTTGCCGTGCGTTTGGCTGGCTGGACGGTATGGCGCGGCAGGCCGAGTAACGGCGCGGTGATGCAGGCGTCGCCGACCAGCTCCGAGGCTGGCAAGCGCTGATGCCAGAGCCGTGACGATCCGTCACGGGTTGCCGTCGCCGTGGACTGTGGGGAAGTTTTTGCCCATACGGGCGCACGTTGCGCATTTTGCGCACTGTATGCGCGTCCAGTCTTCCTCTATGAACGGGCGTCGCGCGTTCTTCGCCTAGGTGATTGCAAATCCGTCCAGGGCGGTTCGACTCCGCCCCGCGCCTCCATAGAGAGAATCGGCCCTTCGGGGCCGTTTCGCTTTCTGGCCTGTGGGTGAATTTCCGCCCATGCTACCCAGCCTTTCGGCCAATCTTCCCCACGGCAGCCGTCAGCGCGGCGGTGGCATGGTGGGCGTAGCGCTTCGTGCTGGCGTGGCTCTTGTGCCCCAGGACGGCCCCCACAGTGAACAGCGGCACGCCGGCATTGAGCATCGCCGACGCGGTGCTGTGCCGTAAATCGTGAAAACGCAGCCCCGGCATCCCAACAGCCTCCCGTGCGCGGCGAAACCAGTAGCTCATCGTCTCGTGCTCTGGCCAGACGTAGCCGAGCAGCGGGCGAATCCTTGGATGGATCGGCACGATGCGCGGTTCGCCGTTCTTCGTGTCCTGCAGCAGGAAATGCCCGCCCGTCACGTCTGCGGCGACGATCTCGCTGTAGCGCATGCCGCTGTAGAACGCCACGCGGATCATGGCGCGGGTCTCCCACTGCCGGCAGGCCCGCGCAAGGGCCAGCATCTGCGCGCGATCCACGTACACCTGGCGCTCGTTGCTCACGGCAGGCATGACCACGCGGGCGGCCGGGTCTGACTCGCCCATGTTGTGATGTTTCCACCCCCATCGGGCGGCGGCGGTGAGGTAGCGCAGGCGGTTGCGGATCGTGGCGGGCGCCAGGGCGGATCGGTGGTCGGCGGTGTACTTGGCGCACACGTCCGGCAGATCGTCCATCGGCCGGCCGGTGAAGTAGGGCGACAGTAGATCGAGCTCCCGCGCCACCCCGAGGCCGTGCTTGAGGGCCGGTGCGCGCTCTGTCAGGTAACGAGCGACAGCTTGATCGAGGCTGAATCGCTCGCGCTCGCCGGTGGCGATGCCGTAGAGCCGCGCCGACTCCCTGCGGTCGAAGGCGTCCGCTTGCGTGCGATTCCAAGTGCTCGGTAGGCGGCGTCGAGTTCGGACCCGCTGCCCGTTGATGCGACGGTCAAACTCAAAGACCCAGCAACTACCTTGCGGATCGCGGTAGATCGACATGATGCTCGGTAACTCTCCACGTCAGCGGGATCGAATCGTAGCCCACGGCCGCCAGCGGTCACCCGGTAGGATGGCAGCTTGCCCAGCGCGGCGAGGTCATAGACGGCGCGCGCACTGATCCCCAACTGCTGGGCAACGGTGGCGGCGGTCAGCATCACTCGCTCTCGTTAGGCATCAGGGAGGGGCTGGGTCACAGTAGTAGGGTTCCTTCTCGCTTGTAGGGGTCCAGCGCGTAGGCCAGCGCCATGCGCAGGTCGCTCAGCTTCTCGCCTTCCTCGCTGTCGTCGGGTTCAATGGTTTCCATCACCGCGTCGCAATCGCGCAGCAGGCCGGCCAGCACAGCGTTTTCGCCGCGCAGTTCCTGCTCGTCCCGCTCTTCCCGCTCGTCTCTTCGGCCTTCGGTGTAGGCGTGTGTCTGCGCTTCATCGAGCAGCCTCTCCGCTGCCTCGCACCGCTGCGTCAGAGAGGCGAGGGCGGCGAGGTGGTCTCTCTGTAGGACGAGGGGCGAGAGCGTGTCGCCGTCAAGTTGCACGAATAGGCGATCTATGTCCGTGAGAACGGCGTCCCGAAAACCTCGCCGCCTACCATCCGTCGCAAGGTGCATATGCGCCACCACGGGCACGCTGTCTCTATCGGTGTCGGGGGTCATGGGTGTTCCTTCGTTGGGGTTCATGGCGGCGTTCTAGCAACCTCGTTCAGCATCGACACGCGACCGTCGTAGCGCGCCTCCCGTACCTCTAGCTCGATTGCTTGGTGCAGCGCGTGCGCTTCTTTGAACGAGCACATCCGCACCGTCACGTCGCTACTGCTGAAGCAAAACGTAGCGGTGCCGTTGTCGCCGCCGGCGCCGTCTTGCTCCCATCTGAATTTGTCGTTCATCGTTCCACCCCCGACCGCATCGCATCGTCCACCGCCGCGTCAGCGTCTTCGCCAGTCAGTAGCACCAGTGAATATGATTCAGCGTCGCCGATTTCGCAGTCGATCCAGCATCCAGCGCCAGGCCCTGTGTGGTTCAGCACGTCCTCCGGGCGCCTGTTGCGCAAGTAGCGGTAGCGCTCGGCGTCCCTGCGAAGCTCCAAGAACTCCATTTCAAGCCCCGCTCTGTCGGCGGCGCCCTGAAGCTCTTTCATGTCTGTCGAAGATAGTTCCATCTTCAATCTCCTGTGCGCATCGCAGCGTCAATCGCGTTATCCAAGCCCGCTGCCGGGCGGTTGATGTGCATAAGCTCGCACGTCTCCGGATCAGAGCCGGCCCGCACTGTGAAAACGGCGCCCGTGTCTCGCAGCCAGCGGTAGCGCTCGGCGTCCTTGCGCAACTCGTCAATCCAGCCTCGGGGGCCGTTTGCCGCAAGCCAATCATCTGCTTCGGTATAGGTGCTCATCTTCAATCTCCTGTGCTCGTATTCCGCGGTTAGTTGTCTGGCGCGTATCAGCTGTCAGAGCGCTCGTGGGCGGAAGCGTCACACCGAACAGCGCCGCCAACGCAATCGTGTTCTGCTCGGTGTGGTAGCGCCCCTTGCAGCGGATCACCTTCTCGGCGGCCTGTGAGATTGCTCGCAGCCGCTCGATCTCCCGCTCCAGTCTGTCGATACGCCCAAGCAGCCCGGCCTCACGCTCGCCGCTCCCGGTCGAGTAGTTGGTGTTTTCCATCATGGGCACCTCAGCGGTCCTTAAGCGCGACCAGCACGTCACGGTGCTCGGAAATGATCCTGCGCGCCACTTCAACCGTTTTTTGATGATTCAGCGCTTTCGTGAGCCGATCAACCTCGCGCACGGCGCAGTCATAGTGATTCGGCCCCCATGTGTGGCACCCCGGCCCGTGCGTGCCAATGCGGCCGTCCCTGTCGTCCTGCCAGCGCAGGCACTTCTGCAG
>NZ_JACDCU010000151.1 GCF_013817365.1 Methylibium sp.
GCGCATTGCCTACCAGGCCAGACCGCGACTGTTCGACCGGCAGATCGTGTTGCCCGAGCTTCTCTACACACGCGTGATCGAGGCCGTTGAACGCATCGGTGCCCACGGCGAAGTGATCCTGCCGCTCGACGAGGCGGCACTGCGCGAGCGGCTGTGGGCCGCGTTCGACGCCGGCCTGCGCGTCTGCGCGATCGTCTTCATGCACGGCTACCGCTACACGCAGCACGAGCAGGCGGCGGCGCGCATCGCCCGCGAGGTCGGCTTCACGCAGGTGTCGGCCTCGCACGCGGTGAGCCCGCTGATGAAGTTCGTTTCGCGCGGCGACACCACGGTGGTCGATGCCTACCTGTCGCCCATCCTGGCCCGCTATGTGGAGCGCGTGGCGGCGCAACTGCCGGGTGTGCCGCTGTACTTCATGCAAAGCTCGGGCGGCCTCACCGGCGCGGCCGCGTTCCAGGGCAAGGACGCAATCCTGTCGGGCCCCGCCGGCGGCATCGTCGGCATGGTGCGCACTGGGCTGCAAGCCGGGCACCACAAGCTGATCGGCTTCGACATGGGCGGCACCTCGACCGACGTGTCCCACTTCGCCGGCCACCATGCCGGCGACTACGAGCGCGTGTTCGAGACGCAGATCGCAGGGGTGCGCCTGCGCGCGCCGATGATGAGCATCCACACGGTGGCGGCCGGCGGCGGCTCCATCGTGCGCTTCGAGGGTGCGCGGCTGCGCGTCGGACCCGAGTCGGCCGGTGCCGACCCCGGGCCGGCGTGCTACCGGCGTGGCGGGCCGCTCACCATCACCGATGCCAATGCGATGCTCGGCAAGATCCAGCCGGCGTACTTCCCGCAGGTGTTCGGTCCGCAGGGCGACGAGCCGCTCGACCACGAACTCGTGGCCGCGCGCTTCGCCGCCTTGGCGCGAGAGATGAGCGAGGCGACGGGGCGAGCGATCTGCGCCGAGGCCGTGGCCGCCGGGGCTCTCGAGATCGCGGTGGCCAACATGGCCAATGCGATCAAGCGCATCTCGGTGGCCCGCGGGCATGACGTGTCGGACTACACGCTGCAGTGCTTCGGCGGCGCCGGCGGCCAGCATGCCTGCGGGGTGGCCGACGCGCTGGGCATGAGCCGCGTCTTCATCCATCCGCTGGCGGGGGTGTTGTCGGCCTACGGCATGGGCCTCGCAGACCGGACCGCCCTGCGCGAGGCAGCGGTCGAGCGCCGGCTCGATGCCGAGGCGCTGGCGCAGGCGGCGCGCCAGCTCGACGACCTGGCCGCGGCAGCGCGCGGCGAACTCGAGCAGCAGGGCGTGGCCGGCGAAAGCATCACGCTGCTGCGGCGGGCGCATCTGCGCTACGAGGGCACCGACACGGCCCTGGTGCTGCCCTTCGGCGACGAAGCCGTGCTGCGCGCTGCGTTCGAGGCCGCTTACCGCCAGCGCTTCGCCTTTCTGATGCCCGGCAAGCCGCTCGTGATCGAGGCGGTGTCCGTGGAGGCGGTGGGCGCCGGCGAGGCGCTGAGCGCGGCGGCCGCGCAAGCGTCGACACCTCACCGGCCCGCGCCGAGCACAACGGTGCGCATGCATGTGGAGGACGCCGAGGGGGCCCGCTGGCGCGAAGCCGGCTTGTACGAGCGCGACTGTCTGCGGCCCGGCGCCGTGATCGACGGGCCGGCCATGATCGCCGAGCGCAACGCCACCACCGTGGTGGAGCCGCACTGGCAGGCGGTGCTCACCGCGAACGGTGCGCTCGAGCTCGCGCGCAGCGAGCCGCGTCGTGCTGTGCACGCGCTCGGCACCGAGGTCGACCCGGTGCGGCTGGAGGTGTTCAACAACCTGTTCATGAACATCGCCGAGCAGATGGGTCTGCGGCTGCAGAACACGGCGCACTCCGTCAACATCAAGGAGCGGCTCGACTTTTCCTGCGCGCTTTTCGACGGGCAGGGCGAGTTGATCGCCAATGCGCCGCACATGCCGGTGCACCTGGGCTCTATGAGCGAGTCGATCAAGACGGTGATCGAGCGCAATCCGGCGCTGGGGCCGGGCGATGTGGTGATGCTCAACGATCCGTATCACGGCGGCACGCATTTGCCGGATATCACGGTGGTGACGCCCGTCTTTTTGCCGGAGGCAGAGGGAGCCAAACCGCTCTTCTACGTCGCCTCGCGCGGCCACCATGCCGATGTCGGCGGCATCACGCCCGGCTCCATGCCGCCGTTCTCGCAGACCATTGCCGACGAAGGCGTGCTGTTCGACAACTTCATGCTGGTCGAGGGCGGCCGCCTGCGAGAGGCGCAGTTGTTGGCTGCGCTCGCAAGCGGCCCGCACCCGGCGCGCAACCCGCAGCAAAACCTCGCTGATCTGCGTGCGCAGATCGCGGCGAACGAACGCGGCGTGCAGGAACTTCAGGCGCTTGTCGAACAGGTCGGGCTCGACACGGTGCAGGCCTACATGGGCCACGTGCAGGACAACGCCGAAGAAAGCGTGCGCCGCGTCATCAGCGTGCTGAGAGACGGCGCCTACACGCTGGCGCTCGACAACGGCGCGCAGATTGCCGTGAAGCTGACGGTGCATGCCGCCACCCGCAGCGCCACCGTCGATTTCAGCGGCAGCAGCGCGCAGCTGCAAGGCAACTTCAATGCGCCCAAGGCGGTCACGATGGCCGCGGTGCTCTACGTCTTTCGCACGATGGTGGGCGATGACATCCCCCTCAATGCCGGCTGCCTGAAGCCGCTCGAGATCATCAATCCCGAGGGCTGCCTGCTCAACCCGCGCCCGCCTGCGGCGGTGGTCGCCGGCAATGTCGAGACCTCGATGTGCGTGACCAATGCGCTGTACGGCGCGCTCGGTGTCATGGCGGCGAGCCAGTGCACGATGAACAACTTCACCTTCGGCAACGCGCGTCGTCAGTACTACGAAACGATCTCCGGAGGCAGTGGCGCCGGCGTACTTTTCGATGCGCAAGGCCAGGCGGCCGGCGGCTTCGACGGCACCGCGGTCGTGCAGACGCACATGACCAATTCGCGCCTCACCGACCCCGAGGTGCTCGAGTTCCGCTTTCCGGTGCTGCTGGAAAGCTACGCCATCCGCCGCGGCTCGGCCGGATCGGGGCGCTGGCACGGTGGCGACGGCGGGGTGCGCCGAATGCGCTTTCTCGAGCCGATGACGGCTTCGATCCTTTCCAACGGCCGCAGCGTGCCTGCCTTCGGCCTGGCCGGCGGCGCGGCCGGAGCGCTGGGCAGCAACCGCGTCGAGCGGGCCGGGGAAGGTGGCCGGCCTTCGAGCGTCGAGACGCTGGGCCACATCGGCTCGGTCGAGATGCGGCCGGGCGACGTGTTCGTGATCGAGACGCCGGGCGGCGGCGGCTACGGCAGCGCGGCATGAGGCACGGCGCAGGCGGCTCCTCGACGCGCGTGCTCGTCAGCGGCTTCGAGCCCTTCGGCGGCGCTGCGCACAACCCCTCGCAAGACGTGGCGCGCGCGCTCGACGGCACCTGTCTGGCCGACGGCAGCGTGCTGCACGGCGTGGTGCTGCCGGTACGGTTCGCAGACGCAAGCACGGCGCTCGCAGCGGCTATCGAGCGCACGCGGCCCTGCTTGGTGCTTGCCCTTGGCCTGGCGACTGCCCGCAGCGAAGTGGCGATCGAGCGCGTGGCCCTCAACCTGTGTGACGCGGCCATTGCCGACAACGCCGGACTGCAGCCGCGTGATATGCCCGTGATCGAGGGCGGCCCGGCGGCGCTGTTTGCGACCTTGCCGGTCAGGGCCATGCTGGAGGCTCTGCAGGCGGTGGGGCTGCCCGGCACGCTTTCGCTCAGTGCGGGCAGCTATGTCTGCAACGAGGTGTTCTATCGCCTGCTGTACGCACAGGGCGCCGAAGGGATCCCGGCGGGGTTCATGCACCTCCCGCCGATCGAGCGCATGGCGCTGAACGATCAATTGCGCGCGGTGCGAATGGCGCTCGATGCGGCCCTGGCGGAGATGAGCGATGACAACAACGTCACGCCCGGGGTGCTCGACATCGGCAGGAGCTGAGCGCGGCTCGAGAGCACGCCGCGCTTTGGTCAGATCCCGTCGCGTTCGACGTAGGTACGCCAGCGGCCCATCGCCTGGTCCATCAATCTCACCTGCCGGTCGAAACCGGGACAGGCTCGGCAAGCCATCAGATGAAGCCGCAGTGCCACACGGTCGGCCAGGCCCAACTCGCGATCGACCCGCCCGGTGATCAGGCGGGAAGCTTCCAGACAGGTGCGACGCAAGGGGATCTTCATCGGCGCTTCGATCGGACGGAGGGGAAGGGGGAGGGGGGCGGGGCGGCAGTATGAATGGCAGACGGAGCGGGTGTGCTGAACCAGTTGATCTGCAGGCATTCGCGCAAGCGCAAGCGCGCTCGGTGCAACATGACCCACAGATTCGTCGGCGTGATCGACAGTTCCTTACAGATCTCGTCAGTCTCCAGTTCCATCCACTCCCGCATCAGGAACACCCGGCCAAGCTGGTTGGGCAGCTTCTCGACGCAGGCGTCGAGCACCACCATGAATTGCTGCTGCCCGATCACCGCCTGCGGATCGCCCCACTCGATGGGCGTCTCGCGGAAGTGGCCGCTCTGGTCGTACAAGGCCTCTTCGAAAGCGGCGCCGCCGTCGTCGTCGTCGGTGGTCATCGAGCACTCGCGCGAATGCTTGCGCACCTGGTCGATCAGCTTGTGCTTGAGGATGCCGATGAGCCAAGTCTTCGGCTGCGCGCGGCCGGCAAAGGCCTCGGGCTTCTCGAGCGCCGCGAGCATCGTCTCCGATACCGCATCTTCCGCCCAGGCCGCATTGCGCAACTGCAGCTTGGCGTAGCGCAACAACTGTGGTCTCAGGGTTTCGAGCAGGGCAGAGACATCGGTCATGTCGGGGACGAGGCGCTTGCGGTGCGGCAGTGTAAGGACAACCTGTGAGCAGCGACACACCGGCGTCGCGCATCGCGGCTCACTCATCCCCTTCTCGGAGTCCACCATGAACCAACGTTTGATCGCTTCTTCGGCCCTGGCATCCATCCTTGCTCTGGGCCTCGTCGGCACCGCATCGGCGCAGGAAGGCGGCAAGGAAAAGTGCTACGGCGTTGCCAAGGCCGGGCAGAACGACTGCGCCAATCTCGCCGGCACGCACTCCTGCGCCGGCCAGTCCAAGGCAGACATGGACGCCGGCGAATGGAAGTACGTGGCCAAGGGCAGTTGCAAGACGCTGGGCGGCCTGAGCGCCGGCGAAGCGAAGATGAAGATGGACAAGAAGGGCTGAGCAGCGGTCGACCCTTCGTCTTCCGACAGCAGCTTGCCTTTGCATGAGCGCCGGCATGAACCGCATGCACCTCAGGATCGGCCCGAACGACAGGGCCGCGGCAGCCGGCGCAGATCATGCGGATGGGAGCAACGCCGCCCGCGGCGCGGCGCAGGTCGGCATCGGCCTGCGCCAGCCGCATTACCGCGAATGGGCCGAGCGTCGTGTGGCGCTCGGTTTCGTCGAGGTGCATTCGGAAAACTTCTTCGCCGACGGTGGTGCGGCGCTCGCGGCGCTCGAGAACGTGCGCGAGACGCATGCCGTGAGCCTGCACGGCGTCGGCCTGGCGCTGGGCTCGGCGGTGGGCATCGATGCCTGGCATCTCGAACGGCTGGCACGGCTGGTCGAGCGCATCGAGCCGGTCCGGGTGTCCGATCACGCCTGCTTCGCCCGGGCGCCGTTCGTGAAAGCGAGTTCGCGGCCCGCGCAGGCCACGGTGTTTCATGCGGCCGACTTGCTGCCGATCGCCTTCACGCCGGCCTCGCTCGACATCCTGTGCACCAACGTCGATCAGGTGCAAGAGCGCTTGCGCCGCAGCGTTCTGGTCGAGAACCTGTCGGCGTACCTTTCCTTCAACGATGCCGAGCAGATGCCCGAGCCCGTGTTCTTCAGTGAACTCGTGCGACGCACCGGCTGCAGCCTGCTGCTCGACGTCAACAACCTGGTCGTCAACGCGATCAACGCGCAGCGTGACGGGCTGGCGTCGGCCGATCCCGTGGCCTTGGCGTGCGCGTTCATCGACGCGCTGCCGCCGGGCGCCGTCGGGGAATTTCATCTGGCCGGCTATTGCGACACCGGCAGCCTGGTCATCGACGACCACGGCAGTCGCGTGCATGCGCCGGTCTGGGCCGTGTACGAACACGCACTGGCGCGCTTCGGCGCGCTTCCGAGCCTGATCGAATGGGACACCGACGTGCCCTCGCTCGACGTGCTGCTCGACGAGGCGGGCCGCGCGGCATGCCGGCAGAACGCGCTGCCTGCGCCCAGGGCGGCCGCATGAGCCGACAACGCGAAGCCGAGCGGCAAGGTGCGCTGCTGGGCGCCTTGTTCGCGCCTGCCGAGGCGCCTCGGCTCGCTGAGCGAGTGGCGGCTGATACCCTGCCTCCGGCCCCACCGGGCAACCGGTCGCGCGATGGGCACAGCGATGCTGCTGGCGATGCGCAGGGCCCCGGCGGCACTTTGTGGAATGCCCACATCGCCGAGCGGCACGAGCGCCTGCAGCGCGGCCTCGGCGCCTATCGCGGCAACGCCGCCGGCATCGCCGAGCGCGCGCTGGCGGCTGCCTATCCGACCTTGACGGCGCTCGTCGGGCCGCAAGACGGCGCGGCCTTGGCGCGAGCCCTCTGGCGCGCTTCGCCGCCCTTGCGGGGTGACCTGGCGCAATGGGGCGGGGATCTGCCGGAGTTCATCGAAGCCCAGCGCGGTCTCGATCCGTGGCCGTACCTCGCCGATTGCGCCCGGCTCGACGCGACCGTGCAGCGCTGCGAGGCCGCCGCAGATGCCGCGCCGGAGCCGGCCACGCTGACGCTGTTGGCCGAACAGCCGCCCGAGGCGCTCGTGCTGAGGCTGCTGCCCTCGGTGCAGTTGCTTGCCAGCGACTGGCCGGTGGCGACCCTTCATGTTGCTCATCGGCACACCCAGCCTGATGGCAGCGCGCTCGACATGGACGCGCTGGAATGCGCGCGTGTGGCTATCGGCGAGCGGCGCGGCGAGTCGGTGGTGGTGGCGCGTGCGGCTTGGCGTGCACTGCCCCACGCCGTCGATGCACCGACCTTCGCGTGGATGCGCTCCCTGCACGCCAACGCCACGTTGGCGCAGGCTCTGGTGCAAGCCGGCCCGGACTTCGAGTTCAACGCCTGGCTGCTGCAGGCCGTGCAGCAGCAGTGGCTGTGGAAGGCCGAGGCCCTGCCTTCACCCGGCACGGATTTGCAACAACACCCGCCCATCGCAAGGAGATCGACATGACCCCCACTTGGCTCGACCTGCCGATAAGCGCCAGCCGACTCGCCACCCGCGCGCTCGACGCGCTGCAGCCCGCCGCGCAACTGGCCGCGCGCGTGTATATCGGGGCGGCGTTCTTCCGCTCTGGCCTGACCAAGCTGGCCGACTGGGAGACCACCCTGCTGCTGTTCGAGAACGAATACGCCGTGCCGCTGCTGCCTCACGAACTGGCGGCTGTGCTGGGAACGGGCGGCGAGCTGGTGCTGCCGGTGCTGCTGGTGCTGGGCCTGTTCGGGCGGTTCTCGGCCCTGGGCCTGTCGGTGGTCAACGTCGTCGCCGTGATCAGCTTGGCGGAGATCGCTCCGGCCGCCCTGCAACAGCACGTGTTCTGGGGAAGCCTCTTGGCCGGGCTGGCGCTGTGGGGCCCGGGCCGCTGGTCGCTCGATGCCTGGTGGTGGCCCAAGCTGGCCGGTACCGGTACCGGTACCGATGCCAGCGCTGACGTGCGAGGCGCGAAGCCGATGCCGGCGGTCAGAGGTCGCGCGGCCTGAACTCGATCAGCATGGCCGGCGGCACGGTGCCGTCGGTGTCTCGCGGCAGAGTCCCGGTCCGGTCGATCGCGCGCAGCACCGCCTCGTCCCAGGCCGCCACGCCGCTGGACTTGACCAGCCGGCGACCGATGATGCTGCCGTCGGGCGCCACTTTCACCTCGACCGACGCGAGGGCGTTGTCGGGTGCTGAGTCGGTGAACACGACGTTGGGCTTGATGCGTGCCCGGATGCGGCCTGCGTAACCGGCCGACGGGCCGGCACTTTGCGCCGCAGTGCCGGGCGAGCCCGGCGAGCCGGTGGCATCGACCTGGCCCTGAATGCGGGCAAGCTGCTGCTGGCGCTGGGTCTCGACGCGCGCCGCGCGTTCGGCTTCTTCCTTCGCTTCGAGCTTGGCCTGGCGTTCGGCTTCGGCTTGTTTGCGCTGTGCCTCGGCGCGCTTTTGCTCCTCTGCGCGCTTCTGGGCTTCGGCGCGCTTGAGGGCCTCGGCCTTGGCAAGCTCGGCTTCGCGCTTCTCGGTGGCACGCTTTTCCTCGGCGCGCTTTTGCTCGACTGCCTTGCGTTCGGCTTCGCGCTTCTCGGCCGCGCGTTGCAGCCGCAGTTCGTCCTCGCGCTTCTCCTGCGCGATCTCGGCGTCCCGGTTGGGCGGCGGTGGCGGGGGTGACGGTGCCTGGACAGGCGGTGCGGGTGGAGGC
>NZ_JACDCU010000518.1 GCF_013817365.1 Methylibium sp.
GGGCTCGGCAGCGCGCGGTGCGGCGGCCTTGGGCACGGCGGCCCACAGCTCGGCCTCGGCGCCCTCGGGCTCGCTACTGCGCCAGTTCACGCCGATGCCGAGCGCGACGATCAGCCCGATATGGGCGATCAGCGCCAGCACGGCTCCGCCCGAGAGCTTGTCGGGCGCGCGCGGACGCAGTTCGTCGGTCACCGGAGCGCGGCGCATTGGCGCGTCTCGGTCCGCGTCCCTCACGTGCCGGTCGCCTTGACGGCCAACCCGACGCGTTGCACACCGGCGCGCTGCAGCGTGTCCATCACCTTGACGACCTGCTCGTACCGGACGTTGCGATCGGCCGCGATGATGACCGGCGCATCGGCGCTACCGCCCTGCAGTGCGCCCACGCGTGCGGCCAACTCCTTGAGGGTGATGCGCGCGGCGTCTTCCTTGCCGTCCACGCGCAGCCGCAGCACGTCATCGGCTCCCACCACCACCTCGATCACGCGATCGGGTTGGCGCGCGGCCTTGCCGACCGTCGGCAGGTCGACCACGCCGGTCGTGATGAGCGGCGCACTGACCATGAAGATGATGAGCAGCACCAGCATCACGTCGATGAAGGGCACCATGTTGATCTCGTTGATCGTGCGCCGGCGGGTGCCGTGGCGGGCGTTGAGGGAAGCCATTGCGTGTCTCCTCAGTGCGCGCCGGCCTGGCCGATGTTGCGCTGAAGGATGTTGGAGAACTCCTCGATGAAGGTTTCCATCTGGATGGCGATGCGGTCGATGTCGCGCGCGAAGTTGTTGTAGGCCAGCACGGCCGGAATGGCGGCGAACAGGCCGATCGCGGTGGCGACCAGCGCCTCGGCGATGCCGGGCGCCACGCTGGCCAACGAGACCTGCTGCAGGTTCGCCAGGCCGGTGAAGGCGTGCATGATTCCCCACACCGTGCCGAACAGCCCCACATAGGGCGAGACCGAACCGACCGAGGCCAGGAACGACAGCCGCGACTCGACCACGTCGAGCTCGCGCTGAAAACTCGCCCGCATGGCGCGGCGCGCGCCGTCGAGCAGGGCGCCGGCATCGAGCACGCGCTTTTCGCGCAGCTTGAGGAACTCGCGCATGCCCGAGGCGAAGATGCGGTTCATCGGCCCGCCCTCTTCGGCGCGCTTGGCGGCGTCGGCATACAGGTCCTGCAGGTTGCGCCCGGCCCAGAACTCACGCTCGAAATCGCCGTTGAGCGCGCGCACCCGCCTCAGGCCGAACATCTTGCCGAAGATCACCGTCCAGCTGGCCAGTGAGACCGCGAGCAGCCCCACGATGACGAGTTGAACGACCAGGCTCGCCTGCAGCACGAGCTGGAAGATGGACATGTCTGCTTGATTCATGCGAGCCGTTCGAGAAGGAAGTTCGGAATGCGGCGCGGGCGGAAGGTTCCGCTGTCCACGCAGCCGATGCGGATGCGGCCTTCGGCCAGCACTGTCGCGCCGCGCCGGCACGACTGCGCGAAGACCATGCTGGCACGGCCCTGTTCTGCGACCTCGACGCTAACCTCCAGCCAGTCGTCCAGACGAGCCGGCTGCAGGTAGCGCACCGTAGTTTCGCTGACGACGAACACGGTGCGCTCGGTCCTGCGCAGCGCCTCTTGCTCGACGCCGTGCGAGCGCAGCCATTCGGTGCGCGCGCGCTCGAAGAACTTCAGGTAGTTGGCATAGAACACCACGCCGGCGGCGTCGGTGTCTTCCCAGTACACGCGCAATGCAAAGCGGAAATCGGCGGTCGGCAAAGGCTCAGCGCGTGTCGGTGGCCGGCGGGCCGAGTCGGCGATAGACGGGGCCCCAGACCGGGTGGCCCGACTCGGCCTTGTTCAGGACGAAGCCGGGTTCGGCACTGCGTGCGGCGCGAAACGCGGCTTCGCACTGCTTGCGGCGCTTGCTGGTGCAGTAGACGAAGGCCAGCGTCTTGTGGGCCGCAGCGCGGTCCTGCGGCGCGGCCAGGCCGGTCTTCAGCGCCTTGTCCAAGCTTCGCTCCGCGCGCTTGTACTGGCCTGCCTCGTAGGCACGCAAGCCGGCGAGCAGCGCCTGCTCGGCCGGTTGCGAGGCCAGCGCCACGACGCTGGGCGGCGGTGGGGGCGGGGGAGGGGGTTCGGGGGCCGGTGCGGGCGCAGGCTCGGGTGCGGCTGCGACGGGTGCCTGGATCACGGAAGCTGGCGGCGGCGGCTGTGGCTGGGCGCAGGCTGCCAGCGCGAGCACCAGGGCGGTGGCGATCGATCTCTTCAGGAATGCGCTCATGTTCATCAGGGTCCGAAACGGTGGTGAAGGGTTGAAGTTTCGTCTGTGCCGACCTGCACGGTGGCCACATGCGGGGCGAAGGCGCCGTTGCGCAGTCTCACGGTGTGGCGCCCCGGGGCGAGGGACAACTGACGCAGCGGCGGCGTGATGCCGACCACCTGGCCATCGATCTCCACTTCCGCCCAGGGGCTCACGGCGAGCTGCAGGACGCCGGTAGCGGCTTCGGCGGCGGGCCCGGCGGTCGGGGTGGCCGCTGCCGCTGCTGCGGCGGTGCCGGTGCTGCCCGCCCCGGCCTCGGCGTCGGCC
>NZ_JACDCU010000519.1 GCF_013817365.1 Methylibium sp.
AGCCCGCCGATGTGCCCGCCCTCGCTGCGGATGGGGCTGAACGAGAGCGTGAAAAAGCACTCTTCGTTGTACCCGTGGCGTTCCAGGAAGATGTGCTGATCTTCCAGGAACGCAGTGTCGCCGGCGAGCGCTGAATCATGCGCTTTGCCGATGACGGGCCAGGCCTCGCTCCAGCACTGCGGAAAGTTCTGGCCCATCGAATGGGGGTGCTTGCCGCCGCAAATCACCCGGTAACCGTCGTTGTAGATCTGGACCAGCCCCGGCCCCCAGATGATGCAGATGGGCAGGTCCGAGGCCAAGCAGATGTTGACCGTCGTGCGCAGGCTCTGCGGCCAGGAGTCGATGGGTCCAAGAGGCGTTTGCGACCAGTCCATCGACCGCACCAGCTTGCCCATCTCCCCGCCGCCCACGACCCATTGCGGGACTGTCTGTTCAAAAGCTGGTTGCACCGTCAATGATCTTTCTCCCTGTGGCACGGAACGTCGTGATGGGGTGATAGGGCGATAGGCTGGTCAAGTGTCATTTTGCGCGGAATGCGATCAACGCCGGTCGACCACCGAAAATTTGGAAGGGAAGTGCTTCCAGCCCCGGTCCAGACGGGGCAACGCTGTCGGCGCACAGCGCCTGGGTGAACGCGGTGTCTCGCAGGATCGTGGTCGGCATCGCCGCCGGCCAGGTGGGCCGCCCGTCCTCCTCGACGAGCACGCCTCGGCGGGTAAGCGCTTGATAGGGCAACCGACCTATGCTTGCAGGCGCTGCACTCGCGGAGACTTTGGTGCTTGACGGTCACAGACGACGCAGCGCAGCGGCGTCGCCACGCACGGCGGCTCTCCTGCGGGCCCCAATGGGGTGATTACGCAGCTACCGTCGCAATCTCGCGCGGATCGGCCGATCGCCCAGCCAAACGCAGCGCAGCGAATGTACGTGTACGGCGCCACCAAGCTGCCTTACGCCAACGGCAGTTCCTGGCCGCGAGTGTGAGTTCGCAGCCGCGCCGGTAAGCTGTCCCTCGTATCGACAGCCGCGCACCCCAAGGGCTGCTTTCAGCGACCTCGGGGAAGTCCCACTCCAACCATGAAGCGACGACGCCGCAACGGCGTGACGATTCGCTTCTAGACAAATAAAAATGCTGCCATTGCTTGGCCCGTCGTTTAGCCGCAAGAAGACAGGCAAGTCACTCGACGCCTGTGTTGTGGCCCGCGAGTTCGACCGGGGTCAGCGGCTGGAATCAGGTGCCAGAAACACAGGCTGTCTTTCCATCGGCAACGCAAGAAAGGTATCCAGCACGCACCACCGTCAGGGTGTCCGGCACAGCCCCAGAATGCGCTCCTGCTGCGTGCACGTCGCCGACGCGGGGGCGGAAGGCGCGGGCCGCGGGGCTTCCTTGTGACTGGAGGTGCAGCGGCGCAGCACTCGCTCGATCGGCGCGTAGTAGCGCCAGCCGCGGCCCAGCGGCGGCAGATCGAGCCGCACGTCGCGCCATTTCGGATGGCCCTCGGTCTGCAGCACCGCGAAGTTCTCGCAAAGCGACTGCGCGAAGCGCGACAGCTTGTCGGTCGTCACACGGTAGGTGTAGTCGTAGGTCACCAGATAGGCCTTCACGGCAAGGCCGGAAACGTCCTGGTCGAGCCAGTTCGGGTAGCTCGCCGAGCGGATCGTCGCGGCGCCATAGGTCTGCAGTGCGGCCTGGGTTCCGGAATTCGCCGGGTCGACCTTCAGCAGCCGCACCAGCTGCTTGGCCTCGGGCTTCATGTCGGCCAGCAGCTTGGCCGGCTGGCCGGCGACGATCACCACGACATCGACCGAGCTTTCGGTCGTCAGCTTCAGCAGCGCCTCCTCGTTGCTCAGCGTGCTGGTCGCCGCGTCGGCCAGCGGCTCGTTGAACATGAGCCGGTAGATCGTCGATGCGCTCATCGCCGTGCCGCTCTGCAGGGGGCCGATGTTGATCTTGCGGCCCTTGATCTCATGCACGTACTGCAGCGGCGAATCGGTGCGCACGACGAAATAGATCTCCTCGTCGTACAGCGGCAGCACAACGCGCAGCGGCCGGATCAGGTCGGCCGCGACGGCGTTCCCGGCGTCCGCGTAGTCGACAAAAGCCTGGTAAACGTCGGACTGCACGATCGCGAGCTTGACGCCAGTGTCGTAGCGCAGCCGGCTGACGTTGTCGGCCGAGCCCTTGGAGGCAAGCGCCTCGAGCTGGATGCCCGCCTGCGGTGCCACGAAGCGCGCCAGGTCACGCCCGATCTGGATGTAGGTGCCGCGTTCGGATGCGGTAACGATCTTGTACGAGACCGTCGGCGTCGATGCCGCCGGCTGGGCAAGGGCGGCGCCCGGCGACACCAGAGCCGCGGTGGCGGTCAGCGTGGTGAACAGTGCAGCGGCCAGGGCGTGCAGCGTGCGCGGCAGATGGAGCATGGAAGACCTCCTTTTCGTCAATGGCGGGGATTCAGCGTTCGCACAGCCCGAGTGCCGCCCGGTTCGGCTCGCAGGGCGCCGCGAGCGGTGTGGCATGCAGCGGTTCGAGTGGCACGGCGTCCGTGGCGGGCAGGGCGGTGC
>NZ_JACDCU010000520.1 GCF_013817365.1 Methylibium sp.
CGGCGATCCGGTCTCTCTCCTCGGCCGTGAGGTGAGAATATCCTGACATGGCAACACCGTTCTCTGTTTGGTGACAGACGGATACATCATCCGCCTGCGGTGTTGCGCTTCACCGTGGAACTCACCGCACCTTCGCGGGTGGTGCTCCTAACTGGAAGGTTTGGGTTGCTGAGACCCCTTTCCAGTCAGGAGCTTTCCCATGGCCGAGACCAGCCCTTTGCGCCGCCGCATGATCGAGGACATGACGGTCCGCATCTTTCGCCGGCGACGCAACGATCCTACGTGCATGCGGTGTCGAAGTTCAGCCGGTTTTTTGGCCGGTCGCCGGACACGCTGTAAATGCCGAATGAAAAATCCCCAGAAGTGCCGAGTGAAAATTCCCCACTTTCGGGATTTCCTGTCAGCGGGGATCAGGCATGCGCGGCTCCGATTTTTGGCGGCCGGCCGCGTCGTTTTGGTGGCGGCGGCGGGGTGATGGCGGCGTGCGAGCGCGTGTGCTCAGGGATGAGGTCGGTGTGGGCTCGAAGGCGGTAACTGGCGCCCTCGATCTGGACGACGACGGCGTGATGCAGAAGCCGGTCGAGCAGCGCGGTGGCCACGACGGGATCGCCGAACACCTCCCCCCATTCGGCGAAGCCGCGGTTCGAGGTAAGGATCATCGCACCCTTCTCGTAGCGGGCGTTGACGAGTTGGAAGAAGAGATTGGCGCCGCCGGGCGTGATCGGCAGGTAGCCGATCTCGTCGACGATGAGCAGGCTGCTGCGACCGAGAAAGCGGATCTTCTCGATCAGGCGGCCCTCGCGCTCGGCGCGGCCGAGCGCCTCGATCAGCTCGGCCAGCGTGGCGCGATAGACCCTCCGGCCGGCCTTCACTGCGGCGACGCCGAGCGCGGTCGCGAGGTGGGATTTTCCTGTTCCGGGTGGGCCGAGGAAATGCACGACCTCGGCGCGGGCGACGAAGTCGAGCTGGGCGAGCGCCATGATGCGGCCGCGATCGAGCGAGGGCTGGAAGGTGAAGTCGAAGCTCTCGAGCGTCTTCGGTGGCGTCAGCCTGGCCGTCTTGAGCGAGACGCCGATGCGGCGGGTCTCACGGGTGGCGTGCTCTTCAGCCAGGAGCGCGTCGATGGCCTCCAGCGCGCCGATCTCGCCGCGCTCCAGCTGGCGCATGGTGTGATCGAGCGCCTCCAGCGCGCAGGGCATGCGCAGGCCGACGAGGCTGGCTCGGATGCGGTCGAGCGTCTGGGTCATCGCGCGGCGCCTTCGCTGGCCAGGCGACGGGCGACCGCGTCGTAGAAGCTGAGCGGCCTGACGCCGACGCTTGTCTGCGGCGGCGCATCAAGCGCAGCGGGCGGCGGCGCCTTGCGATGAGCGGGATCGACGCGGCGCTGGTTCTTGCCCTCCAAAACCGGATGGGCCGCGATCAGCGCGCCGTCCTCGAAGATGCGCACTTCGCTGGGGTGGTTCTGCACGTCGAGGACGCGCTTTCGGGCGGTGTCGGGGACGCTGTAGAGATTGCCGCCGACCGAGACCATGCCCTCGCGGCTGACGCGCCGCTCGATGGTCAGCACCGCGCTGTAGGGGATGGCGGGGTGCGCGATCAGCGCCGGCTTCTCCTCGGCGAAGTGCTCGTCGACGACGCGGCGCGTCGTGGCGTGCACCCTGGGATTGGCGATCCGGGTGCGCCAGTGGTCGAACTGGGCGTTGAGATCGTCGAGGTTGCGGAAGCCGCGCGCGAGCCAGAAGTCCTGCCGCACGTAGCGGTAGGGCCGTTCGATCTTGCCCTTCGTCTTGGCCCGATAGGGCCGACAGGCGCGGGGTATGGCGCCGTAGTGGTTGAGCAGCGCGACGAGGGAGGCGTTGTACTGGACGACGCCATTTGCGTCCTCGCCGATCACCGCCGTCTTCATGCGGTCGTACAGCAGCTCGGACGGAGCACCGTCCATGGCGGCGAAGGCGTCGATGTGGCAGCGCAGGACGGTCTGCAGATCCTGCGTCGCGCAGAACCGGCCCCAGATCCAGCGGCTGTGCCCGAGGATGATCGTGAACAGCCACAGGATGCGCGCGACCCCGGGCTGATCGGTGAACTCCACCCGGAACTGGGCGAAGTCGACCTGCGCTTGCTTGCCAGCGGCGGTCTCGAAGCGGCGTTCGAAGACCTGCGCCCTTGCCGGCCGGGCGTCGCGCAGAAAGTCAGTGACGACGCTGTAGCAGCCAGGGTAGCCGCGCTCCTTCAACTCGCGCAAAAGCCGCTTGCCCGACAGGTCCGGCCAGGCCGTGATGCGGGCGCGCAGGTAATCCTCGTACGGCGCGATCAACCGAGGCTGCGCGGCGCGCGGGCTGTAGGCTGGCGACGCCATGCCGACCTCAAGGTGCTTGCGCACCGTCTTGCGGTCCATCCCGAGCTTGCGCGCGATGGCCGAGACGCTGAGCCCCTGCCGCTTCAAATCGTGGATCAAGACGATCTCTCCCAGTGTGATCACCTGCCTGCCCCTTCCGTTTTGGGATTGCAGGTGGGGTGCTTTGACCGCCGCCGATGTGCGGGGGGCATGCCCCCCGCAC
>NZ_JACDCU010000152.1 GCF_013817365.1 Methylibium sp.
TCGAACCGGCGGCTCAATGCACCGCGTAGGGCCGCAATGCCTCGGGGGTGCGCATGTCCTGCGGCATTTCGAAGGTTTCGAGGGCAGCGCCGCGCATTTTTGTCGGAACCTCGGCCAGTCCGCGCCGATCGCTGTAGTCGTGCACCGGCGCGTCGGCCGCCTCGGCTGCGTGTTCCACGGAGCGCGCGCAGGCTGCATCGACGGCAATCACGCTTGCCACCGACGCCAGCGCCACGGCGGTGCTCAGGCGATGCGGGTTCCCCTCGTGCAAGCGGGTGCCGAGCGTAGCCATGTCGAGCGCGTCGCCGCCCACGCGGGCCCATAGCCAGCGCGAGGGCCGGGGCGAAGTGAGCAGGCCGAAACCCGTGGCGATTTCCCGCAGGCCGTAGGCGCGCAACAGCAGTTCGTGTCCCTGCAAGCCGGTGGCGCGTGCCACGGCGCGCGGCGCCAGCAATTCAGCCATGCCCAGCGCCATGCTGAACAGACCCAGGCCGCGGGCCCTTCTCAAAGCCGCGCGGCCGTGGTGCGTGGTGTTGAGCTTGGCGAGCTGGTTCATGCCATCGCTCCTTGCGCCTGCGGCTTGCGTTGCTGGGGCGTCTGCCCCGGCTTGATCACCACCTTGATGCAGCCATCGTGCTTGTCGCGGAAGGTCTTGTACATGTCGGGGCCTTCCTCGAGGCCCACCGTGTGCGTGATGACGAAGGACGGATCGATCTGGCCTTCGTCGATGCGGCGCAGCAGGTCGTCGGTCCAGCGGTTCACGTGGGTCTGGCCGGTGCGCATGGTCAGGCCCTTGTTCATGAAGGCGCCGAAGGGAATCTTGTCGATCAGCCCGCCGTACACGCCGGGCACCGAAAGGATGCCGGCCGGTCGGCACACGTACATCATTTCGCGCAGCACGTGAGGGCGGTCGGTCTCCAGCATGACCGCCTGTTTGGCACGGTCGACCAGGCTGTCGATGGAACGCGTGGCGTGCGACTCCATGCCGACCGCGTCGATGCACTTCTCGGGCCCCTTGCCGTTGGTCAGGTCCTTCAGCCGCTGGAGCACGCTTTCTTCGTCGAAGTTGATGGTGATCGCACCGCCGGCGCGCGCCATGCTGAGGCGCTCGGGCACGCGGTCGATGCAGATCACCTGCCTGGCGCCGAGCAGCACGGCGCTGCGGATGGCGAACTGCCCCACCGGCCCGGCCCCCCAGATCGCCACGGTGTCCTCGGGCTGGATGTCGCACTGCACGGCGGCCTGCCACCCGGTCGGGAAGATGTCGCCCAGGAATAGCACCTGCTCATCGGTCAGGTGGCTGGGCACCTTGACCGGTGCCACGTCGGCGAAGGGCACGCGCACGTACTCGGCCTGGCCGCCGGCGTAACCGCCCGTCAGGTGCGTGTAGCCGAACAGGCCCGCCGTGGTGTGGCCGAACACCTTGTCGGCCAGGTCCTTGTTGCGGTTGCTGCGCTCGCACACCGAGAAGTTGCCGCGCCGGCACTGCTCGCATTCGCCGCAGGTGATGGTGAAGGGCACCACCACCCGGTCGCCGACCTTGAGCTTCTTGTTGTTGGCGCCGACCTCCATCACCTCGCCCATGAACTCGTGGCCGATGATGTCGCCCGTTTTCATGCCGGGCATGAAGCCGTCGAAGATGTGCAGGTCGGAGCCGCAGATGGCACAGCTCGAGACCTTGATGATGGCGTCGCGCGGGTCCTCGATGCGCGGATCCGGAACGGTATCGCAGCGGATGTCTTTCTTGCCGTGCCAGCAAAGGGCTTTCATGAGGGGCTCCGGGAGGTTCGTCAATCGACGGGAGCACGTCATGCGGCAATCGCCATTCCTACGAGTGTGGTGGGGCGACCGTAGCGCAAGCGGCGGTGGCGACCGTCCCGTGCGCGCCGGCGTCGGTCACGCCCCGGCCGCGGCGCGACGCCACGCGCGGCCTAACCCTCGTAGCTCACCAGCAGCACCTCCGCGGCCTCATTGCGCAACGCAATCAGCGCGGCGTAGGCGTCCGAGCGGTACCAGCCCTCCACCGAAGCGGTATCGGGAAAGCGGATCACCACCGTGTCGGTGTGCGCCGTCTCGCCGCTCAGCAGCAGGGCACGCCGCCCGCGCAGCAGGATCTCGCCGCGCCACGGCGCCAGCGTGGCCGGCACGGCGTCCCGGTACTGCTGCCACTTGGCGGCGTCCTTGATGCGGATGCTGCCGATCACGAACGCGCGGGGTGGCTGAGTCACTGGGGTTGCTCCTGTCGTGCCGATGCCGGGTGCGCCGTGGCGCCGATTGTGGCCGCAGCCGCCCTGGCGGGTGAGGCCATCGCCCCCGCTATAAGCTGCTGGCTTCACCAGGAGCCGCGCGATGCAAGACCGCAACGACACCCCGACCCTTCAGGCAGGTTCCCGCGCACGCAAAAGTGCAGGCAAGGTAGCGCTCAGTGCCGCACCGACTGCCGCCGCGACGGCGGCCACCGCCGACGCGTCCGCCGTGATGCGGGCCGATACCGGCGGCGCCGCATGGACCAGCGCACACGCCGCCGCGTGTGTCGGCGCCGCACTGCTCGCGGGCTGCGCAACGACATCGCTCGACGCGCAATGGACCGACCCGCAGTTCCAAGGCCGCTCGCTGCGCGACACCACCATCCTCGTCGTGTGCGAAGCGCCCGACGCGGCCGTCAAGCGCCTGTGCGAGGACCGGCTGGCCGCCGAAGTGGTGGCCTACGGCGCCACGGCGAGCATCGCCCCCGACGGCCTGCCCAATCCCGTGCGCGGCCGCGAGCAGGCACCCAGCGCTTACCTGCCCGCCGCCCGCACGGCCGGTGCGCAGGCGGTGCTGAGCGCCGCGGTAGTGAGCGAGGTGGTGCCCGGGCGCTACTCGGGGCCGTTCGTGAACATCGGCATCGGCAGCTTCGGCGGCGGACGCATCGGCGTGGGCAGCGGCATCGGCATCTCGCTGCCGATCGGCGGCGGGGCGGGCGCGTACCGCCATGGGCTGAACGGCGCCCTGACCGACGTGGCCACCGGCAAGTTGATGTGGAGCGGCACGGCCAGCACGGGGCCTTCCGACGATGCCGGAGTGCAGCTCAGCGATCTGACACGGGCGGTGGCGGAGGCGGCGCAGAAGGCGGGGTTCTTTTGAGCGTCGGCAAGCCTCGGCTTCGCCGAGCCCGCTCCTCGAGAGGGTCAAGATAATCGAAAGCAGCCTTCGCTTCCTCGTACGCACGAGCACCCATTGCGAGCGTGTCGATGTCTCGTCCGCCATTGCGCGCGGAGGACAAGACGCGGATGCGCCTACGGCGAACCGCGAAACGGATCGACCAGCGCCACGCCGAACGGCTTGAAGTCGCGCGTGTTGCGCGTCACGACAGTCAGGCCGTGAACGAGTGCTGTCGCGGCGATCAAGGCGTCTTCCAGGTGATGGTCGGGACGCCCGTGCATCAGCTTCGCCCAACGCCGGAACACCGCAGCATCCGCCGGCAGCACCTGCAACGACTGTGCAAGCTCCTCCAGCCAGGTTTCGATTTCCTCGGCCTTGGCGCGATCCTGCTCACGGGTGATCTCGATGCCGGCCTGAATCTCGCCGAGCGTGACGGCGCTGACGTGCAACGCGCTTTCCGGTGCCGCCTCGAGCCAGGCCAGCACCGCGTCATGCGGCTTGCGCTTGCGGACCTCCGAGACGACGTTGGTGTCGAGCAGGTACACGCTCAGCGCTCCGCGGCTGCAGGCGCTTTTCGCTGCCGCTGACCCCGCGCCGGAATCTCCAGATCCAGGGGCGCCCCAGGCGCCAGCAGCAGCGCCTTGAGTCCCGGACGCGCCGACTCCGACAGGCGCCGCCACTCCCCGACCGGCGCCAGCACGGCGACTTCCTTGCCCCGCAGTGTGACGATCTGCGGTCCCTCGGCCAAGCTCGCGCGCAGCAATTCACTGAAACGCGCCTTGGCATCCTGCACCGGCCAACTCGACATCGTCCGCTCCATGCCGCTCGCGCGGCGTGAATAAAAAGGAAGTAGTCAGCATTCTAGTCAGATTGATCGATACAGCAGGCACCCGCGCCCTCGCTGCGGCCTTCCCGCCCCGAGAAAAGCACTGTCCCCACCCCGCTTATCCCGCTCAAGTTGCGGCCTCGCGCCGGAAGAATCCCCTGAACCCGGACTCTTCCCTCACGCGACCCGCCCATGGCCGACCAAGGCGCCCAAGACCGCAACCTGCCAGCCTCGGAGCGCAAGCTCCGCAAGGCACGCCAGGACGGACAGGTCGCGCGCTCGCGTGACCTCGGGCACCTGGGCGCCATCGCCGCCGGGCTGGCGATGCTGGCTCTGCTCGCACCCACGGTGGCCGGCTGGCTCGAGACGCTGCTGATCCGGGGGCTCAGCTTCGACCACGTCACGGTGGCCGCGCCCACTGCAATGGGCGAGCGGCTGGCCGAATTCGGCGTGCAGTTCACCTGGGCAGTGGCGCCGCTCGGCGGCGTGATGATGGCGGTGGCGCTGGCCACCGGCATGGCGCTCGGCGGGTGGAACTTCAGCGTCAAGGCTTTGAAGCCCAAGTTCGAAAAGTTCAATGTGCTCACGAGCGTGCCCAAGCTGCTGTCGATCGACAGGCTGATCGACACGCTGCGCACCTGTGCCCTCGCACTGACGCTCGGCACGGTCGGCGGGCTCTACCTGACCTTTCATTTCGACGACTTCGCCGCCGCACTGGCGTTGCCGCTGCCGGCCGCCGTCTCGCATGTTGGCGGCGATGTGCTGGCGGGCTTGGCGCTGCTGGTGCTGACCCTGGCTGTCTTCGCAGCGTTCGACGTGCCGATCCAGATGTTCCAGCATGCCAAGCGCCTGAAGATGAGCCATCAGGAAGTCAAGCAGGAGCACAAGGAGCTCGAGGGCAACCAGGAGATCAAGGCCAAGCTGAAGGTGCGCATGCGCGAGATGGCCAACCGCCGCATGCTGGGCGAAGTGCCCAAGGCCGACCTGGTGGTGATGAACCCGACTCACTATGCAGTGGCACTGAAGTACGACGAAAGCAAGACCGGCGCGCCGCGGGTGGTGGCCAAGGGCGCCGACCTGATGGCGATGCGCATCCGCGACGCCGCCAAAGGCGCCGATGTGCCGGTGCTGCAGGCCCCCGTGCTGGCCCGCGCGCTCTACGCGCACGCCGAGCTCGACCGCGACATTCCGGTGGCGCTGTACAGCGCGGTGGCGCAGGTGCTGGCCTATGTGTACCAGTTGCGCGCCGCGATGAGCGGGCGCGCGCAGATGCCGGGCGCGCTGCCTGAGTTGCAGGTGCCGAGGGAGTTGGATCCGCACAACGCACCCACCGCTGGAGCAACGGCATGAACCCCATGCTCGCCCAGATGCACGGCCTGCTCGGCAACCACCGCCTGATCCGCAGCTTCGCGGTGCCGGTGCTGGTGCTGATGGTGCTGGCAATGATGGTGCTGCCGCTGCCGCCGCTGGCGCTCGACCTGCTGTTCACCTTCAACATTGCCTGCGCGCTGATGGTGATGATGGTCTCGGCCTACATGGTCAAGCCGCTGGACTTCGCGGCCTTTCCTACGGTCATCCTGCTCACCACACTGCTGCGCCTGTCGCTCAACGTGGCCTCCACGCGCGTGGTGCTGCTCGAGGGCCACACCGGCCCGGGCGCGGCCGGCCAGGTGATCGAGAGCTTCGGCCACTTCCTGATCGGCGGCAATTTCGCGGTCGGCCTGATCGTGTTCGCGATCCTGGTGGTCATCAACTTCATCGTGGTGACCAAGGGCGCGGAGCGCATCGCCGAGGTCGGCGCGCGCTTCACGCTCGACGCCATGCCCGGCAAGCAGATGGCGATCGACGCCGATCTGAATGCCGGCCTGATCGACGAGAAGGAAGCCAAGCGCCGCCGCATCGAAGTGGGCGACGAGGCCGAGTTCTACGGCTCCATGGACGGTGCCAGCAAGTTCGTGCGCGGCGACGCCATGGCCGGCATGCTCATCCTCGTCATCAACATCGTCGGCGGCCTCGTCATCGGCATGGTCCAGCACGACATGTCGGCCGGTGCCGCAGCCGACAGCTACATCCTGCTGGCCATCGGCGATGCGCTGGTCGCGCAGATTCCGGCGCTGCTGATCTCGGTGGCCGCCGCGCTGGTGGTCTCGCGCGTCGGCAAGGACGAAGACGTCGGCGAGCAGATCATCGGCCAGCTCTTCAAGACGTCGAAGTCGGTGGCCATCACCGCCGGCGTGATCGGTCTGCTGGGCGTCATACCCGGCATGCCGCACCTGGTGTTCCTGCTCATCGCGGGGCTGCTCGGCTGGCTGGCGTACTGGATGAGCCAGCGCGAAGCCAAGGCGAAGGCCGCGGCAGCCGCCGGCCCGATCACCGCGAAGGCCGGCCCGGCCCCCGACGCCGAGGCGAGCTGGGACGACCTGCAACCGGTGGACACGCTGGGCCTGGAAGTCGGCTACCGCCTCATCGCCCTGGTCGACAAGGAACGCCAGGGCGACCTGCTCGCGCGCATCAAGGGCGTGCGCCGCAAGTTCGCGCAGGACGTCGGTTTCCTGCCGCCGCCCGTGCACATCCGCGACAACCTCGAGCTGCGTCCGAGCATGTACCGCCTCACGCTGCGCGGCGCGGTGGTCGGCGAAGGCGAGGCCTTCCCGGGCATGCTGCTGGCCATCAACGGCGGCAACGTGAGCACGCCGCTGCTCGGCACCAGCACCACCGACCCGGCCTTCGGCCTGCCCGCCACCTGGGTCGAGGAACGCCAGCGAGAAGCGGCGCAAATGGCCGGCTATACGGTGGTTGATTGCGCGACCGTCGTGGCGACCCACCTTTCACACTTGATGCAAGTGAATGCAGCCCGCCTGCTGGGACGCGTGGAAACGCAACAACTGGTCGAACACGTGACAAAGCTGGCACCCAAACTCATCGAAGACGTGGTTCCCAAGATGGTTCCGATCGCCGCCCTTCAGAAACTGCTGCAGCTGCTGCTCGAAGAGGGCGTGCACATCCGCGACATGCGCTCGGTCATCGAGGCGCTGGCCGAACACGTGGGCGGCAACGCCAACCTCGCCAACGACCCCACCGAGCTGGCCCGCCGCATCCGCGTGGCGCTGGCCCCGGCGATCGTGCAACAGATCTACGGCCCGGTGAAGGAGCTCGAAGTGATCGCCATCGAGCCCGAACTCGAGCGCCTGCTCGCCCAGGCGCTGACCTCGGCCCACGGCCCGGTGCTCGACCCCGGCGTGGCCGACACGCTCACCCGCTCCGCCGCCGATGCCTCCAAGCGCCAGGAAGACCTGGGCCTGCCGGCCTGCCTGCTGGTGCCCGACGCCATCCGTTCGCAGATCGCCCGCCTGCTCAAGCGCAGCGCGCCGCGCCTGAAGGTGCTCTCGCACAGCGAGATTCCGGACACGCATTCGATCCGTATCGCGTCGGTCATCGGGGCAGCAGCATGAGCCGCGAAAGAGGGACCCCGCGCAGCGGGGATCGAAGCGAGCGAATGCTGCGTTGCGCCGCCCGCCCGTCGCTCGCGGCGTACCGGCCACTTCCGCGGCGCAGCATGAGCCGCAACACAGCATTCAACGATTCGAGGGGCAGCGCATGAACGTCCAACGCTTCACCGGCCGCACATCGCGCGACGCGATGCACAAGATGCGCCAGACGCTCGGCGACGACGCCGTGGTGCTCTCTACCAAACCCTGCGCCGAAGGCATCGAGATGCTGGCGATGGCACCGCAGGCGCTGGCCGCCATGCACCGGATGGCCGCCGTGCAGCAGGCGCCCGCGGTGCAGCAGGCGCCCGCGGTGCAGCAGGCGCCTGCCGCCCTGCCCGCACCTGTCAAGCAAGCCGCCCGGTCTCAGCCGGCCCCGCCCGTTGCCCGGCCGGCCAGCGCACCCGATGTCGCCAACGACGCCGAACAGCTCGCGATGAGCACGCTGTCGTTCCAGGACTACGTGCGCGAGCGCATGCTCAAGAAACGAGACGCCGCCCTGCGCGCCGAGGCCGAGCAACGGGCCGAGACGCAAAGCACCGCACGGGCCGCCGCGGCCGTGGCAGCCGCCGCCGAGCCGGTCGAGCAGCGCCTCGCGCGCAGCGTCGCACCGGCCCGTCGCGAGGCGATTGCTGCAGAAGAAGCACCGCATCGCGCCACGCCATCGATTGCCGAGCACGCCCAGCGCGAGCCGCAGCACGACGCCGCCATGATGAGCGAGCTGCGCTCCATGAAGGGCCTGATCGAGGAGCGCTTCGGTGCCCTGGCCTTCATGGAAAAACTCCAGAAGCAGCCCGAGCAGGCCCGCCTGACGCAAAAGCTCCTCGACTGCGGCTTCTCGCCCATGCTGATCCGCAAACTCGTGGTCGGCATGAAAGGCGATATCGGCGACGAGCAAGCCTGGGCCGCCGGCGTGCTGGAGCGCAACCTGATCACCGGCGAGGACGAAG